>JADJUS010000014.1 GCA_016716905.1 Acidobacteriota bacterium
GTGGATTCTCCAGGGTGTCTGCCGTGCTCGCGTACGTGGGCGCGTGGCGTCTGGCGCCAGGGCCGGACGCGTCCGCGCCGTTTCGCCGCGAGCGCGTCATGGCCGCCGCCGCGTCCGGCGCGTTCGGCTCCGCGTTTGTGGTGGTGCTTGAGTGGGTCGTGATCGATCCGGAGTATCTGGGCGCCGCGTGGGCCGCCACCGCCGTGGTACTCGGCGCGCTGGGGTGGTGGCGCCGGGTCAGTGACCTGCGGTGGCAGGCGTGCCCCGTTGCTCCTGATGGCCCTGCGTGGGTGATTGGCCCGGTCCTCAATACGGAAAGCGCCACGCGGACCCAACTGGCGTCCGCCTGGGCGTCATCCTGGTGCTGTATGCCGTGAGCCCCGTCGTGCGGCGGGCCATCGCTCAGGCGACGAAGGCGGTTGCCGATGTGGAAGATGCGGGTGCGCATCGCGCTGTCGGTCATCGCCACGGTCGCGCTGGTGGCGCTTGTCTACAACGAAGTGCGTCCGACGCTCATCACCCTGACGTGGGGATTGCAGGCGGCCACGCTGCTCGTGGTCGGATTCCCCGCTCGCGAGCGACTGATGCGCCTCTCTGGGCTCGCCGTGCTGCTGGCCTGCATCGCCCGGTTGTTCCTCTTCGACCTGCCGCAACTCGAGGAACTGGCGCGCATCATTTCGTTCGTCGCGCTGGGCGCCGTGCTGCTGGCCGTCTCGTGGATCTACACGCGCTATCGCGCCCGGATCCAGAAGTTCCTGTAAGAGCCGCTACTTGATCGGCCGCAGGCCCAGTTCGCCGCGCTCGAGGTCGATGCGCACCAGGTAGTGCCTGAGGAACTCGTGCCCGATGATGCCGCCCATTTCGTAGCCGAGCAGGGCACTGGGGGCATCAAGGTTCAACACCGCGACGGATCGCTGGGAGGTTCCCACGCCTGGCGCCAGCTCCAGATCCACAAACGGCAGCAGGAACGCGCCGCGGTCCCATCCCGACGTGCCGAATACCCGCACCGGCACCAGGCGCGTGTCGGGGGCCAAGGGCAGCCGGCTGGCCACTTTGCGGCTGACCGAGACCGCGGTGCCCCCGGTGTCCAGGATGAAGCTGGCGGGCGTGTCGCGGTTGAGCGTCCCCCGCACGGTGGCGAGGCGCTGCATCCGCAGGGGGAGGCGCGTGGGGAAGTCGGCCTCCGCAAAACGCCGCGACATGGTCAGCACGCCGCGTTCGTAGTCAATCTCCATGGAGAAACCCAGGGCGAGCGGCGAAAACCCGGCGCCCTCCTGCCGTGGAATCTCGGTCAGGGTCGGACTCTTGATAAGGCCCGGGATGTTGCGGATGCGAAAGTCGCCGATGAGCAATTCATCGATCCGCGCGACCTGCAGTACACGGAAACCCACACCGAAGCTGCCGACGCCGGCCGTCTGCAGCGTGAGGGTTGGCCGAACGCCGGCGCGCGCGGCGATGGCCGGCGGGAGCGTGGTCTGGTCGGTACCGGTGTCGAGCGCAAACTCCACCGGCGTGTTCCCGTTGACGCGGCCGCTGACGAGGAGCCGGTTGTCCACCACCCGGAACGGAATGGTGTAGCTCTCACGCCGGCTGATGACCTCGTACGGCACCCGGTCGTCAAAGCTGCGAAGGAACGCCGACTGGGCGGCGGCCCATTTCGCCATCTCGCTTTCGTCGCGTGACGGAATCAGATCGAGATACCGATCGAGCGCATCGGCGGCCGGCCGGAACTGCCGGGTCTCTTCGAGAATCGCGGCCAGCGTGTAGTGAAACGCCGGCTCTTTTGGAGAAGAGCTGATGGCCCGGCGCACATCGGCGAGCGCCGCATCAAACCGGCGGCGGGAGGCGTGAGAGCGCCCACGGCCGTGCAACGCAGTGGGGTCGCCGGCATCCACGGCCAGCGCGGCTTCATAACGGTTTTTCGGCCTCATCAAACAGGCCCGACGCCCACAGCGGAGTCGCCGTGCAGGGCCAGAGCCGGCGCCAGGTTGCCGTCACGCTCGGCGACGGCGGCGCCTTCCTTGGCCGCCTCCGCAAACAGGCTCAACCTGAGCAGCGCCCGCACCATGCCCGTGCCGGCCTTCACCCGCGTCAACGCTTCGTCGCTTTCGCGCACGGCGCGGTACGCGACGTAGGCCTCTTCGTACTGGAGACGCGACGTCAGGGTGTCGGACCTGGCCAGTTGGGTTTCCTGGGAAACCGGTTCCTGAGCTGACACCGTCAGCGTCAGGAGGATCATCGCGAGCGAACCTCGCGCCAAGCCTCTCATGGCGTGAAACATGATGGCCCGGAGCCTATCACGGAGGCTGGCCGCGTGGCTGCTGCCCATTGCTCGGCCGCGGCCGACCGGTTACATTGGAAGGACATGCCGTGGGTGATCCTGTTCCTGGCCGGGCTGCTTGAGGTGGCCTGGGCAGTCGGGTTGAAGTACACCGAAGGGTTTTCACGGCCTGTACCGTCGCTTCTGACAGGACTCGCGCTTGTGGCCAGCGTCTGGCTATTGGCGCTGTCTGTCCGGACCCTTCCCATCGGCACCGCCTACGCGGTGTGGACGGGGATCGGGGCCGTGGGCACGGTGATCGTCGGCATCCTGAAGTTCGGGGAGTCGGCCTCGGTGTTTAGAATTACGTGTGTGGGACTGATCGTCATCGGGCTGATCGGTTTGAAGTTCGCTCCAGGCAGCCGCTGACGGCGCCCGGACTAAGGCAGAGGAGATCGCAGCAAATCATCCCAAAGTCAGCGCGCAGAAACGCGCACGGGAACGGGCTCGACAGGAACGGCAGAAGGGAAAGACGGCGCGCCGCGGGGAGGCCAAAGACCGCAAGACCACGGCGCCTCGGAGCGGAGGCGGCGGTGACCCCCGACATCGAAGGCATCGTCCCGGGCCCCCAGGCATCCCGTGGGGTGATGACGCGCCGTGGGGTGAGGAAACACCGAAGAAGCGGAAGACGAGCCGGTCTCCTAGAAGATCCGCAGTCCCACTGACAGCCATCGGCCAGGCATCGGCACGCCGGCCACTTCGTGAAACGACCGGTCCAGCAGGTTACTGCCTTCGATGAAGGCATCGAACTTGCCTATGGTGCGGCTGAGCCGTGCGCCGATCAGCCAATGCTGCTGCCCATCCACGATCCGGTAGTCCGCGTTGAGCGCAGCGCGCACACCGGCGCCGACCGGCGTGGCCGCTGAGAGACCGGCTGAGTGCCGGGCGTACTCGAGGACGTAAGCTGGACAACAACGCAAGTTGCGGCGCGTCAACGCGTAACCCGGAATAGTGCAGGCGCAACAGCGTGGCGCCGACGTTGCCGTGGCGCCCAGTTCAACGCCAGACGTGGTCACGTCGCGCACGTTCGTGGTGCGCCATCGGTCGGTGGACACGCTGCGCACCCAGTCAATGACGTCCTGATCCCACCGGATGAACGGCGAGGCAGAAAATGTCCAGCCGCGTGTCATGAAATCGATGCCGCCATCAAGCGCGGAACCACGCTCGGGCAGGAGCGTGTCGCTCGCCTGATGGGCGGGGTCAGTGTAGAAGCGTTCGGTGAACGTCGGAATGCGGAAGCCCCGCGCCGCCGATGCCCGCACGCGCATGGACGGCGTCAGCCACGCGGCCACCGACACGGATGGACTCCACGCATGGCCAAAGGTCGATGCTCGTCGAAGCGCACGCCAACCTGCGTCGAGACTCGCGGTCCAGCCGTCCATTGCGCTTCAGCGTATCCATGTCCGCGCGCGTATGTGCGATCACCAAGGTTGGACGACGCGATCCAGTCTCCACCGGCGCCGCCCCCAGCGGTGACGAGCAGCCGTGCACCTACCCGTCCGGGCCACTTGCACGGATGCATCCAGCGCGTTTAAGCGATGGCGGTTCTCGGCAAATCCCGGCCGGGCGATATCCCAGCGGAAGTGGTCGCCGTGATTGCGCCCGGCGACGCGGGCCGACGACGTCCGGTGTCGCCACTCCGGGCCCATCGTGCCGACACGAGGGTCTGGTCGGTCCATTCCTTCGACGGGGAGTTGCCGTAAAAGCCATTGGCCCCAAACGCCCGGCGCTGATGCCGCAGGTCAAGCGTCAGCGCCCGGCCGACGAGGCCGCGCACGCTGCCGCCGCCCAATGCAAAATCACGATCGAACATGAAGCCGTCACTTCGGCCTCCCCAGCCGGACAGTGTCCATCCGTTGGGCATGAAACCACCCGAGGCTGACGCACTGGGCGGTGACCAGTCCGTGCTGGCCGGCGGTGACAAGCCCTGTGGTGTGCGGGTCGTGCGCGTGACGACGTGAAGCGTGCCTCCCAGCGCGTCTGCGCCATGCACCGCCGAGGCGGGGCCAAAGACCACCTCGATTCGATCGATGCCGAGCAGGGGGCCGGGATCTCGCCGTTGTGGTGGCCGCTCTGGCTGTCATTCAGCCGGACGCCGTCGATCAGGACCAGCGACTGTCCGAACGTGGCGCCCCGCAGGCTGAAGTCGGTCTGCACGTCACGGCCACCGCGCGCCTTGGGATCGACGCCCGCCACCAACCGGAGGCTGTCGATGATTGACGTCATGCCGAGCCGCTCCAGGTCAGCCCGCGTAAGTACGGTCACCGTGCGCCCCACGCCCGCGGTGGGCGCCGGCGACGCGGTGGCGGTGACCACCACCTCGGCGGTCACGCGCGGCAGCAGGGAGCCTGGGTGGGCGCCTCGGCGGGGCAGGTCAGCCCAAGGAGAAACGATAGAAGCATGGCCATTTGTTGTATCACCCATCACGCAGGCCGCCGCGGCGACACCCTGGGGGCGTATTGGTGAAGCACGGCGAATCGGGTACTCTTTGACCGGTACGGCCACGATCCTGCGCGTGAAGGCGAACGACAGGTGGATGGCAGTTACAGGAGAAAAACAGATGAAGAAAAATTGGCAATCGGGTGCGGGTGTCATTCTGGGGGCGTTGGCATTTGTTGCCGTGGTCGCCACGCCGCTCGCGCGCGCGCCGCAGGCTGCAGATCCCAATGTCACGGTGGATCCGTCAATCCTGAGCACGATGCAGTTCCGCCACCTGAGCGTGTTCAGCCGCGGCGGACGTTCAACGGCCGTGGCCGGTGTGCCGTCGAACCCGTCGCTCTTTTACATGGGCTCGACCGGCGGCGGCGTCTGGCAGACGAACGACTCGGGCGTCAGCTGGCGCAATATTTCAGACGGCTTCTTCGAAGCGGGGTCGATTAGCGCCATCGATGTGTCGTTGTCCGACCCGAACGTCATCTACGTCGGCACCGGGTCGGCGTGCCCGCGCGGCAACGTCTCGCCCGGTGTGGGCATGTATAAGTCCACCGACGCCGGCAAGACCTGGAGCCACATCGGCCTGCGCAGCTGGCACGATCGGCCGCGTGAGAATTCACCCGACCAATCCGAACCTGGTCTACGTCGCCGTCCTGGGCAATCTGTTTGCGCCCAGCAAGGAACGCGGCGTCTACCGCTCGAAGGATGGCGGCACCACGTGGGAACAGGTGCACGCCATCAGCGACCGCACGGGCGCGGTTGATTTGACGATGGATCCCAAGAATCCGGACGTGTTGATCGCGGCGATGTGGACCACCGAGCGCAAGCCGTGGACCATCGAGTCAGGCAGCACCGAGGGCGGCATGTTCCGCACCACGAACGGCGGCGACACGTGGACGAAGCTCGGCGGCGGCCTCCCCGACAAAGTGATGGTGGGCCGAATCGGCGTCGCGATTTCCGGCGCGGATCCCAAGCGCGTGTATGCGCAGGTGGAAGCGGGTAACGACCTGGGCGGCGTCTATATCTCGAACGACGGCGGCATCACCTGGACGCCGGGCTTCAAGGGGCCGCGCCCAGCAGCAGCGCGCGGTGCACACTCACATCGTGGCAGACCCCGTGGATGTGGACACGGTCTACGGTCTCAATGTCGGCGCGTCGAAGTCCACGGACGGCGGCAAGACGTTCGGCAATGCGGGCATCAACTCGCATAGCGACTACCACGACATGTGGATTAACCCGACCAACAACAAGATCATCATCGTCGGCAATGACGGCGGCGGCGCCATCACCACCGGGCAGGGTTGGTCGCAGCAGGAGAATCAGCCAACGTCGGAGATCTACCGGCTGACAGTGGACAACCGGTATCCCTACTGGGTGTACGGCGCGCAGCAGGACAACAGCACGGTGGCCGTGCCGAGCCAGGGGAACGAAGCCACGTATGGTGTGGGCGGCGGCGAGAGCGGCTACATCGCCGTGGACCCCCGTGACCACGGCATCGTTTATGCCGGCAACTACGGCGGCGCGATCTCCCGCACGAACACACGGATGGGCATGAGCGAATCGGTGCGTGTCTACGCCGACTCGCAGACAGGCCAGCGCGCAGCCGACATGAAGTACCGCTTCCAGTGGAACGCGCCGATTCTGATTTCGCCGCACACGCCCGACACGGTGTACACGACGTCGCAGGTGGTGCATCGCACACGCGACGGCGGCATGAACTGGGATGTGATCAGCCCCGATCTGACGCGCAACGACAAGCGGCGTCAGCAGTACTCGGGCGGCGAGGGAATCACACGCGACAACACCGGTGTTGAGGTGTACGCCACCATCTTCGCGTTCGAGGAGTCACCAACGACGCCAGGGCTGCTCTGGACAGGAAGCGACGACGGCCTGGTGCACGTGTCGCGTGACAACGGCAAGTCGTGGAACAACGTGACGCCGGCCAATTGGCCTGAAGGGACGATCAACGCGATTGCCCCGTCGTCTCACGCGCCTGGCCGCGCTCTTGTGGCGATGCAGCGGTATCGCATGGGCGACTTTGCGCCGTATCTCTACCTGACCGACGACTACGGCCGGACATGGAAGCGCATCGCGGACGGGACGAACGGGATTCCGAACTGGCATTTCACGCGGGCGATTATCGAAGACCCGAAGAAGAAGGGCCTGCTCTACGCCGGCACCGAGTTTGGTTTGTATGTGTCGTTCAACGACGGCGTCAACTGGCAGCGGTTCCAGCAGAACCTGCCCGTGACCCCCGTGACTGACCTCATGGTGTATCGCAACGATCTGGTGGTGACCACGCAGGGCCGCGGCTTCTGGATCATGGACAACATGGCGCCGGTGCAGTCGGTGGCCGCCGGCATGGCTTCGGCACCCGCGGCGATTCTTTTCAAGCCCGAGGATGGATTCCGTCAGGGTGGCCGGCTGCCGAGCTTCCAGTATTGGTTCCGTGAGAAGCCGACCGCACCTGTGGAAATCACCGTCACTGATGCGGCCGGCACAGTCGTGCATTCGACCAGTGCGCAGCCGGCCGATCGGCCCGCGCCGACAGTGGCGGCGGCCGCACCGGCGGGCGGCCGTGGGGCACGCGGCGGCGGTGGTGGGGGTGGTGGCGGCCGTGGTGGCCGTGGCGGTCCCGGCGGCGGCGCTGCCGCAACGGGATATCAGGGTATGAACACGGCAACGTGGAACCCGCGTCTGCCTTCGCCGTACACCGTGCCGCCAGGCATCGTGGGATGGGGCATTGGCGGTGGGCAGGGGGCGAAGCTCAAGCCGGGCGCGTACCGTGAAGGTGACGTCGGGCGCCTGGTCGGCCACGCAGCCGTTCAATTTGCTGCCGGATCCCCGGACGCCGGCCGCGACGCCGGCGCATGACGAGCAGTTCAAGATGACGGTCGACATTGGCGCGACCACCAAGCGGCTGTATGACGAATTGGCGAAGATCCGTGACGTCAAACGGCAAGTGGCCGAACACGCAAAGACGCCTGGCGCTGCCACGGCCGCCGGCCGGACGCTCACTGAGAAGCTGGTGGGCGTTGAAAGTGTGCTGACCCAGATTCAGGGCGAAGGCGGGCAGGACGGATTGAACTACCCGGGCCGGCTCGATAACCAGTGGACCGTGTTGTACAGCAACGCGGCGAGCGCGGAGCGATGGCCTGTGAAGGGCGTCATCGAGCGCTACAACGACCTGTTGCCGGAAACGAACAGACTGTTCGCCGACATCCAGGCGGTGCTCACCAAGGACGTGGCGGCGTACAACGCCGTGGCGACCAAGGCTGGACTGACCGCCGTTACGGTCAAGTAGGGACGAATCGAGGTCCGTGGGTCCTCACCGGACCCGCGGACCTTCGATATACTGGTCGTCTTTGCATGGATGCGCTTAAGGAACGAATTCGCCACGTCCCCGACTTTCCGAAGCCGGGGATTCTCTTTTACGACATCACCACGCTGATGAAGGATGCGGCGGGGTTTCGTGCGTCCGTGGACGCCATGGCGGCCCCCTACAAGGACCAGAAGGTTGATCTGGTGGTGGGCATTGAGAGCCGCGGGTTCATTTTTGGTGCAGCCGTCGCGGATCGGCTTGGGGCGGGGTTTGCCCCGGTCCGCAAGCTGGGCAAGTTGCCGTCGGCCACGAGGCGCGCGTCATACAGCCTCGATGCGGGACCGATGCCCTGGAGATTCACGAGGACGCCATCGCGCCCGGACAGAAGGTGCTCGTGGTGGACGACCTGCTCGCCACCGGCGGCACGGCGGCAGCCACGGTGGGACTTGTGCGGGGCCTCGGGGCTGAAGTGGTGGGAGTGCAATTTTTGATCGAACTGGTGGCGCTGGGCGGCCGCGCGAAGTTGGCGACCGAGTCCGTGCACACCGTGCTCGCGTACTGAACGAAACGTCACGCGCCCGTAGCTCAGCTGGATAGAGCATCGCCCTCCTAAGGCGGGGGTCGCAAGTTCGAATCTTGCCGGGCGCACCATTTGTCATCGGCTTGTGTTGAGGGAGTGAGAGATGAAGGCAGGAGAACGGCACCACCTGAAGACCAACGAGTTCGCCATCCGCGTTGCGCGGGTGACCGAGGTCGTCGCCACCCATCGTGATCGACTGGTGCTTGGCGCCATTCTCTTTGTGGTGCTCATCGTCGCCATCGTCGGGTACTCCTGGTTCCAGGGCCGGAAGGCCGACCAGGCCGGGGCGCTGCTTGGCGCGGCCATGACCACCTACGACGCGCCGATTGTGCCGGCGCCGACGGTGCCCGGTGCGACCCAGCAGGCGGGGACCTTCCCGACGCCGACCGCGCGAGCCGAAGCCGCGGTGGCCGCGTTCCAGAAGATCATCGACGCGTACCCGTCCACAAGCGCCGGCGTCGCCGCTCGGTATCATCACGCCGCAGCGCTGATGACACTTGGGCGCCTCGCCGATGCGGAAAAGGGATTCCAGGCGGCCGCCGCCGCCGCGGGCGGCACGATTTTCGAGCCGATGTCAAAAATGGGACAGGCCGAGGCCCTCGTGGCGAGCGGCCAGGCCGACAAAGGCGTCGCCATCTTTGAAGCTCTCGCCGCGGATCGCGACGGCATGTTGCCAGTGGACGGCGTCCTGATGCAGTTGGGCCGCGCGTTCGAAAAGGCCGGCAAACAAGCCGAGGCGCGGACGACCTACAAACGCGTGGTGGATGAGTTCCCCGACTCGCAGTACGTGTCGCAGGCCCGGCAGGAACTCGTCAGGCTCGGATAGCGCCCGACGCATCATCATCCACGACGGATCTACAGGAGGGGCAGAGGCGCCGAGGCTACCTCCATTCTGCGACGACGGATCTACAGGAGACGCGGAGACGCGGAGACGCTGAGACGGTCAGCGCACGGTGTAGCCACTGAGAGTTGTTTGGCCTGGTTCGCGGTGTCTCGGCGTCATCCTTCGTAAACAGGACCCCGCGTCCGCGCGGCGCACCGTGGCCGGAGTTGAGCGGCCCCGCCACCGGCGGACCACAATAGTAGCCACCGCCAGCACGACTCCGCCCGCCAGGCCGACGGTCACGGTCCAGCCAATCTTCGGGAAGTTGAGCGCGAGAACGACGGCGAACGCGACGAGCGGAAGGCCGCCGATGCCGGCGACGCGAACACTTGCAAAGTTGATGACGTCGCCCAGTATCCGCCCCTGTGACATTGGGTCGGGCTGAGTCAGTGTGCCGGCACCGAGTCCGTTTCGGCGGGACGTGATCAACGTCCCGGCTGCGAGTCCGCCACCGACGGCGGTCAGGACCGCGAACCAGGCCAGCGCTGGGTCGGCCAGAGCCGCCGCAAACAGCACAGCCACCAAACCCAGACCAGCCACGGACATCCAACGGGACGAACGTGCACGTAAATCAGTCATGTGAGCCTCCGCAAACGGGTGAAAGGTTCCGTGTCGTTCAATGGAGTCATTGTATTAGTGTATTAGTACATCAGTCAAGCAGGGCCGGTGTTCCCAAAGAGACTCCGTGCCTCAGCGCCTCCGTGTGATCCGTCGTTGACGACGGGGCTTGGACTCCGTGCGCGCAAAGCCAATGTCCGCTTCTGTACAGCGGGTCACCGGGAAGGCTCGTACGCTGGCCGCATGATGAAAAACAAGATTACCTCGGTCGCGTTCGCCCTCGCGCTGGTTGGCGCCGTGTCAGCGTCACCTGCCATCGCGCAGACCAATCTCAACAACCGGACCGTCGTGACGTTCTCACAGCCGGTGGAAGTGCCAGGCAAGGTTCTGCCTGCTGGTACCTACACGTTTGAACTGAACGAGAGCATGGCCAATCGCCACATCGTCCAGATTTTTGATCAGGCCGGCACCAAGATCGTGGCGCTCGTCCTTGCGGTTCCCAACCGCCGCCTGACGCCCACGACTGATACGGTGATCAAGTTCGCCGAAGTGGCAGCCGGCCAGCCTCAGGCTCTCCGCGCCTGGTTCTACCCCGGGCAGACCGTCGGCCAGGAAATGGTCTATCCGAAAACCCGCGCCCGTGAGCTGGCCGCCACGTCGAACGTGATTGTTCCGGCGGTCGAGGACTCGTTTTATGCCGACGCCAAAGTCGACACGATGAAGACGGCAGATGTGGTGTCCGTGACGCCTGACCCGACTCCGACGCCGGTTGTTGTCGAGCCGGTGCGCACTGAACCCACGCCGGCTGTTGCGCCGGTGGAACCCACGCGGCGCCGCGCCCTGCCGAAAACCGCCAGCACACTCCCGCTGATCGCGCTCATCGGTTTTGGCACACTCGCATTCGGTCTGGTGCTTCGTCGGTTTTCGGTGAAGCCCGCGACCCGCTAAGACATGCGTCTCGCCGTTTGTTTGCTCGTTGTCGTGCAGGCGACCTTCTCCGTTCGCACGGAGATGGTCGTCCTGCCGGTGACGGTCACCGACACACGTGGAGAGAGTGTGGCGGGCCTGACCTTCACCGACTTTCGCGTGTACGACGACGGGCGGCTTCAGCCGATTACGCTGTTTCGCAGTGGTGAGGTCCCGCTGACCGTGGGCCTCATCGTTGATCACAGTCAGAGCATGCGCTCGAAATTGCCCGCCGTAAACGCCGCGATTGCGGCGTTTGCCGTGGCTGGTCGCGCCGATGACGAACTGTTTGTCGTCGGGTTCAACGACCGCGTGTTGTTGCAGCCACTGCCTGATGGAAAGCCGTTTACGAGCGATGCCGCGGATTTGTCGGCCGCGCTCGACGCGGCGACGCCGGCCGGGATGACAGCCCTGTATGACGCGGTCGCCCTGGGACTGCGGCACCTGCCCGCAGGCCGGGCTGACAGGAAGGCGCTGATCGTCGTGACCGACGGTGGCGACAATGCCAGCCAGCTCAAATACAGCCAGGTCCGTGATCTGGCTCGCGCCTCTCAGGCGGTCATCTACGGCGTCGGTCTCACCGGCGCGCGGTCCCAGGAGGAAAACCCCGAGGCACTCAAGCGGTTGTGCAGGGACAGCGGAGGAGTTGCCTATTTTCCGGCGACGCAGGCGGATATCTCGAAAGCGGTGGGGGACATCGCGCGTGACCTTCGCACGCAGTACACGATCGGTTTTACCCCGGCGGCCAACAGCGCTCGGCATGGGTTCCGCCCGGTCAAGGTGACGGCTGTGAGCCCCGTGGGGGCCAAGCTCCGGGTGCGGACTCGGGCGGGCTATACGACGAGGTCGCCACAATGACGGGCCTCCGGCGCGCCGCCCGCATCGCCGGCACCACGGCTATCGCCCTGGGTCTGGCGGCGTTGCTCTACGTGGGCCTGGTCTACGCACAGGCGAGACCGTCAGATATGGCCCTGCTTCCCGACTCGCCGCCCTCAGCGCCGAGCGAACTTGCGCCCGTAGGCCGGCCTCTCGTGGCGGGTGAGTCGCTTGGTCAAATTCACATTCCGCGACTCGGCTTGAGGGCAGACATCCGTGAGGGCGAGGATGAGTCCGTGCTCCAAAGTGGCGTGGGGCACCTGGCCGACACGCCCTGGATGGGGCAGGACGGCAATGTGGCGCTGGCCGGCCACCGTGACACCGTGTTCCGCCCGCTCGAGGGCATTCAACCCGGTGATGTGATTGAGATCGCAACGCCCGGCGGCACAGCCGCGTACTCGGTGGATCGGGTGACGATTGTCTCGCCCGACGATTTGTCCGTGCTGGAACCCACCGGCGGCAGCACGCTCACCCTCATCACCTGCCACCCGTTCAAGTACATCGGATCCGCACCAAACCGATTCATCGTCAGGGCCAAGCGAGTCATTCAGTAGTGCAGCGTTGCGTAGGCCCTTTCAAGAGGAACTCCGTGCCTCAGCGCCTCCTGTGATCCGTACGTGATCTGATCCGTACGTGATCTAAGTCCTCGGGAGGGCGAGCTTGTACGTGATGAGCTTGTAGACCAGGCGAGCGGCAACGAAGTTCGGCGACCATACCCCGGGGATGGGGCAGAGTTCCACCACATCGCATGCCACCACGTCGCGCTCGGTGAAGACGCGACGCAACAGTGTCATCAGTTCACGCCACGCAAGCCCACCAGGCTCCGGCGTGCCCACGGCGGGCATCAGCCCAGGCTCCAGACCATCGAGGTCGATGGTCAGGTACACCGGGCCCGTGAGGGCATCAAGCACTCGCGACATCCAGTCGGGGTCGTCGCGCATATTCCAGTCGTAGAAGATCGTGGTCTGCAGCGACGGCACCGCTTCGGCTTCCTCTTTCGAAATGTTGCGGATGCCGACCTGCACCACGGGAGCGGACTCCAGCGACCGGCGCATGGCTGACGCGTGGCTGTTGTGTTCGCCCATATAGCCGTCCCGCAGGTCCGCGTGGGCGTCAATCTGGAGCACCGTGAGGCCGGGATGCCGCGCGGCCGCAGCGGCCACCAGCGGCGGCGTGATCGAATGCTCGCCGCCGAGCGTGACCAGGAACTTGCCCGAATCCATGATGGCGCTGGCCGTGCGGTGGATGCGTGCCATCGCGCCTTCCATCGATCCATGGGAAAGATCCATCTCGGGCAGCGTGTGAATGCCGCGGGGGTGAATATCCACGCCAAGCTCTTCGTCCCACAACTCCACCTGGGCCGACGCCAGGATGAGTTCCCTGGGACCGTTGCGGGTGCCCTGCACGTATGAGGTCGTGCGATCGAGAGGGACGGGGAGAATGATCGCCGCCGACTCGTCGTAACCGGTGGTGACCGGGAGGGCGCCTCCGAACCAGAGGGGGTGAGCGTGATCGTAGTCAACAGGGAAGGACATCAAAGCACTCCGAATCAGGGACGGACGACGCCGGCCGATATGCCGACGTGTTGGAGAAACGTGAACTCAGCAGTGGGAGACAGCGCGATGCCGGTCAGGCGCTCGTGCGCCACCGCAACATTGGTCTTGTACCAGAGGCTGATATAGGGCGCATCTTCGGCGATCTGCCGTTGAGCCTGCCCGTACAGCTGGCGACGATCTTCTTCAGCGAGCGCGGAACTCGCCGCATCAATCAGGCGATCCACATCGGTGTTCTTGTAATACCCCCGGTTGAAACCACCCGGGGGAATCTGCGATGAATGAAAGACGCGCCGCAGCATGTCGGGATCGGTGACGCCCACCCATTGCAGGGTGTAGAGCTGCACGTTGCCGCGGATGACATCCGAGAACAACGTGGCGAACTCGTACGAGCGAAGGTCGAGGGCGATCCCCACCTCGGCCAGATTCTGCTGGATGACGGCCGCCTGCAACCGGTAGGCCTCGGCGGTGGACGTCTTGAGGCTGAGCCGGAGGCGGGGCAGTGGACCATCCCCGTCGGGGTCGCGATAGCCCGCTTCGTCAAGCAGTGCTCTGGCGCGGTCCAGGTCGCGAGTGAACCGGAACGCCGTGTTGTCATACGCCCATGACATCGGCGGCACGATGCCAACCGCAGTGCTGGCGAGGCCGCGCCTGAGGAAGTCCACGATGGCGTTGAGGTCGATGGCATACCCGACCGCCATTCGAAGCCGTCGGTCCTGCAGGAGCGGATCGCGCAGGTTGAAACCCAGGTAGGCGAAATCCGTCCCCGGAGCGGTGCTCACGCGCAGGTGCGGCTCCTTCCGGAGGCCGTCGATGATGTCCGGAGACAGGTCGTTCACGACCAGGTCCACGGAGCCTTTGCGCAGTTCGAGCCCGCGCATGGTTTCGTCGGGCACCACTCGCAGCACCAGGCCGGCGTTCGCGGGTTTGCCGCGGTAGTACCCGTCGAATGGCCGGAGTGTCGTCCGGTCATCGGGCACAAATTCGCCCAGCTGATACGGACCACTGCCAACCGGTGCTCTGGCAGCAGCGGCGCCGGTGCCTTCGGGCACGATGCCCATCACCAGGTTGATGGGAAACGAGGCGGCAGGTTGGTGGAGCCGGAATGCCACATGAGTCGCGTCGATGACGTCCACCGATTTGAGTCCGCGATACGCGCCCTTGCGGCCCGAGACGAAGGCCGGGTCCAGAAACCGCCGGAAGGTAAACGCCACATCCTCGGCGGTCAGCTCACTGCCGTCGTGAAACCGCACGCCGGTGGGGAGTTCGGCGATGTAGGTGAGCGGGTCGGGCCAGTCGAGCCGCACGGCCAGGTCGGGCACTACGCGCAGGGTGTCGTCGATGCGCATCAGCGAACTGAACAGCAGCTGATGAATCTTCTGCGACGCCTCGTCGAGGCCGACAGCGGGATCAAAATTGGTGGGCGAGTTGGTCATCGCCACGACAATCACGTCGGTGGGACGCGGCGTTTCCGCCTGGCATCCGGAAAGAGCCGCGCATGCGGCCACAAGCGCGGTGGCGACGCGAGCGAGAGAGCGGCTGCGGCGAATCACCGGTCGGCCTCGCGTTTGAGCTCGGCCAGCAGGTTCAGCGCGTCGATCGGCGTCATCCGTTCAAGATCGAGTGCCTTGACGCGGTCGACGATGGGGTGGGTGTCGGGCGCCGACTGGAACAGGCCGAGCTGGCTTTGCGCTGGCGCAGGGGCGCCACTGAGACTCGGCCGTCCGCCCCGCTGGAGTTCGTCCTGTTCGAGCGATTTCAGTATCTCGGTGGCGCGGCGAACCACCGCGGGTGGCAGACCGGCCAGGCGCGCCACCTGAATGCCGTAGGAGCGGTCCGACCGGCCTTCGATGACTTTGTGCAGGAAGACGATGTCGTCCTTGAACTCGCGGGCGGCCACGTGAAAATTGGCGACGCCGGACACGGAGTCCGCAAGGTCGGTGAGCTCGTGGTAGTGCGTCGCGAAAATGGTCTTCGGTCGCGCGCGGTCGCTGGTGGCCAGGTGTTCGGCCACCGCCCAGGCGAGACTGAGGCCGTCGAAGGTGGCCGTGCCGCGGCCAATTTCGTCGAGGATGACGAGGCTCCTCGACGTGGCCATGTGCAGGATGGTGGCGGTCTCCTGCATCTCGACCATGAAGGTGGATTGTCCGCGCGCAATGTTGTCGGAGGCGCCGACGCGCGCGAAGATGCGGTCCACGATGGACAGCTTGGCGCGGCGGGCCGGCACAAACGACCCCATCTGCGCCAGCACGGCAAGCAGGGCGGTCTGCCGCAGGAACGTGGACTTGCCGCCCATGTTCGGCCCCGTGAGGATGACCAGCTGCCGTGTGGTGCCGTTGAGCGAGACGTCGTTGGGCACAAAGGCCGCGGCGGCGTGGCGTTCAACCACGGGATGCCGGGCATCAACAGCCGACAGTTCATCGGCATCGTGCACCTGGGGCTTGGTGTAGTTGCCCGACGACGCCGTTTCGGCGAGGGCGCTCAGCACGTCGAGTGCAGCCACGGCGCGCGCGGTATCGAGGATGCGCGGTGCTTCGGCGGCCACCCGCAGTCGGAGCGCCTCAAACAACGCCAGTTCACGCGCCACCAGATGTTCGTCGGCGTGCAGGACTTTTTCCTCGTACTCCTTGAGGGCCGGCGTGATGTAGCGTTCGCCCCCGGCGATCGTCTGCTTGCGGATGTACTCGGGCGGGGCGTTGGCCAGCTGGGCCTTCGTGATCTCGATGTAGTAGCCGAAGACGCGGTTGTAGCGGATCTTGAGGGAGTTGATCCCCGTGCGCGTACGCTCGGCGTCTTCCATGGCGGCAATCGCGGTCTTGCCGCCGCGACTGATGCCGCGCAGTTCGTCAATCTCGGCATCCACGCCATCACGGATGAGCCCGCCGTCGCGAGCCACGGCTGGCGGCTCCGATACCAACGTGTCGTCGATGGTGTTGCGGACGTCCGTCAGGTCGTCCACTTCAGCCAGCAGGCTGCGCACGAGTGGCGCCTGCAGGTCGTTGAGGATTGTCCGCAACCGCGGCAGCAGCGTCAACGACTGGGCCAGGGCCACGAGGTCGCGCGGCCCAACGGTGCCGAGCGCCGCTCGTGCCACAAGCCGCTCGAGATCGTGAATGCCCTTGAGCAGGTCCCGAAGCTTGGCGCGGTCGGTGCCGTGAAACGCAAAGTCTTCCACGGCGTCAAGGCGATCCTGGATGCGCGCCAGTGCGACGAGCGGTCGCACGAGCCATGCACGAATCAGACGTCCGCCCATCGCGGTCGCCGTGCGATCGATCTCGTCCAGCAACGAGCCTGCGCGGCCGCCATCCACACCTTCCACCACATTGAGGTGGCGCAGCGTGACGGGATCGATCAGCAATGCGTCAGCCGACAGGCGCCGCGAGATGTCTCGCACATGCGCCAGTTCCACGCGCTGCGTGGTGCGGAGATAGTGCACGATGGCGCCGGCCGCCGCCGTCGCCGCAGGCGCGTCTTCAAGTCCGAACCCCGACAGTGATGCAGTGCGCATCTGATCGAGGAGCGTCTCCCGGGCGCGGCCGACTTCAAAGACCCAGGCGTCAAGCCTGGTCACTCGCGGCGAGGTCAGTGGTGACAGCAGTCGATCGAGATCGGCGCCTTCGGCGGCAAGCAGTTCCTTGGGGCGCAGGACGGCGAGTTCGGCCGAGACAGACTGCGCGGCATCGGCCCCCACCCATTCGGCGGCCGAGAACTCGCCCGTCGAGACGTCCAGGCACGCCACGCCGTACCGGTCGGGCCCCTGCTGCGCCACCGCCGCCAGAAACGCCGGTTCCCTCGCATCAAGATACCCGGCGTCGGTGAACGTGCCGGGCGACACGACTCTGGTGACTTCGCGCTTCACAAGGCCTTTGGCCTTTTTGGGATCTTCCACCTGCTCGCAGATGGCCACCCGATAACCCTTGCGGATCAGGCGTGACAAATAGCCATCCACGGCGTGGTAGGGCATTCCGCACATGGGAATGGCCGACCCAGCCGTATCCTTCGATCGCGACGTCAACGTCAGCTCCAGCACCCGGGAGGCCGTGATCGCGTCTTCAAAGAACATTTCGTAGAAGTCGCCCATGCGAAACAGCACGATCGCGTCGCGATGCTGCCGCTTCGCGTCAAGGTACTGACGCATGGCCGGTGTGGCGGCGAGCGATGAAGGTGAAGTTGTCACGGGGAAACGGCCGAAGGACTCGGTGGAGTATAACATTGCGGTCATGGTCGTACTGGCGCTCGAAACTGTCACGCCGCAGGGGAGCGTGGCTGTCTGGCGCGATGGCGGCATCACATCGCGCACGGGCGACGCCACCACGCCGCACGCCGCGCGCTTTCCCTCGGCGTGGCTCGACACGCTGGCCACGGCGGGAGTCGGGCTCGACGACGTGAATGTGCTGGCGGTGGTGTCGGGCCCGGGGTCCTTTACCGGAGTGCGCATCGGCATGGCGAGTGCGCAGGGCCTTGCGCTGTCGCGGGGGTGGCAGGTCACCGCCATTCCGACGCTCGACGCAATCGCCGAGTGTTGGCGGGTGGCCCACGCCGGGCAACCGCCCCGCACGGTGATCGCATGTCTCGACGGCCTGCGGTCCGAGGTGTTTGTTCGCGAGTTTCATTTTGACGGCAGGCTTATGCATCCTCTGGGCGAGGCGGCGGTGATGACTCCGGACGAAGTGCGATGGACACCGCACCCCGGCGGCGTGTCGCTCGTGGGCAGCGGCGCCGCCCGCTACGCATCGTCATGGTCCGGCGTGAGCGATGACATTGGAGAGACATCCGAGGCGATCGCGGCCGGGGCTGCGAGGCTTGCGGCAGGCGGTGGATGGCCGTCGGCCGCGCCTCACGCGTTGCGGCCCCTCTACGTGCGCCGCCCGGATGTGGAATTGGCGCGCGAACGCGGCCGATCGAATGTCCCCTGACACTCCGACGGTCGTGCGGCGCGTACTGGCGGGCGAGCCGCTTGACGCGATCGCGCACATCCAGCGCCAGTCATTCACCAATCCGTGGAGCGCGGACGCGATCGGCTGGGAATTACGCGAAACCGACGTCGCACGTGTGTATGTGCTTGAAGCGGGTGGGGCGGCCGCCGATGGCACGCCGTCGACGCGTGCCTATTGCGCGTGCTGGCTGATTTTTGACGAACTCCATATCAACAGCCTGGCGGTGGCACCCGAGGCCAGGCGTCGGGGCCACGCGAGACAGCTGCTGGGCGGCGTGTTTCGGGATGCGGTCGCGGGCGGCGCCACGTCGGCCACTCTGGAAGTCCGGCGATCCAACGAAGCCGCGATCGCGCTCTACACAGGCCTGGGCTTCCAGGTGGAAGGAGTTCGGCCGAACTACTATCAGCAGCCAAGGGAGGATGCCCTGATTCTGTGGCATCGAGCGCTGCATTTGCTTGCCGGTCAGGCAGGGTGATGGTAATCTCCCATCGAACGTACGAAGGAGGCAGGGCATGGCCAACGCTCATGATGTCCCAGGGTCTTCCGCTGCCGCACACGCGGCCCCCTCAACGGTAGACCCCCGCTACCAGGAACTCACCCGGCAACACCACTCACTCGACGAACGGTTACACGCGCTGTCGTCTCTGGGGCATCTCTCCGATGCCCAACACCTTGAAGAACTCACCCTGAAAAAACGCAAACTGGCGATCAAGGATCAGATCGCCGCGCTCTCTGCCGCACAGCGGCGCTGACGCACTACACTGGTGGCTTCACATGCCTTTCGTGGCCCCCGGACATCCCGAGGGCCACGGATGGCGTGGTGTGAGTGAGTCATGCGCATCGACAGAGCCGCCATTCCGTTCGTCCTGATCGCTGCTGTGCCGGCGGTGATCGTCTGGCTGTGGTGGGGCGCGCTTGCGGCGGCGCCGGCGCTGCTCCTGCCGTTGGCGACAGCCGCATTTTTCCGTGACCCCGATCGCGCCGCTTCGCAGGATCCGTTGCTGGTGTTGTCGCCGGCGGACGGCAGGGTCATGTATGCCGGCCCCGCTCGCGAGGAGGAAGCGCCCGCCGAAGGCCCTTGGCTCCAGGTGACGATCTTCCTGTCGGTGCTCGACGTCCACATCAACCGCACGCCCGTCTCGGGACGTGTCACTCGTGTGGACTACCAGCCCGGAAGTTTTCTGCCGGCCTACAAGCGTGAATCCTTTCGCAACGAACGATCCGAAATCTGGTTCGATCACGCGGGCGTGCCGGTGGTGGCGCGCCAGGTGGTGGGCCTCCTCGCGCGCCGGGTCGTGTGCCGCCTGACCCCCGGCCAGCAGGTGGCTGCCGGAGCGCGGTTGGGCCTCATGAAGTTCGGATCGCGCATGGACGTGTTTGTGCCGCCCACTGCCCGGCTTGAAGTGATCGAGAAGCAGACCGTACGTGGGGGTGAGACCGTCCTGGCCCGTTGGCCAGCGTGATGCCACGTTATGATGGTCCGCGAATGACCCAGGGAATGCCCGCCGGTCGATTTGACCGAAACGGGCGGAAAGCCAGGCGGGGCACGTATCTGCTGCCCAGTCTGATTACCGTTGGCAACTTGTTTTGCGGCTACGCCTGCGTGATGTACGCGATGCGTGGCGACCTCACAACAGCCGCGCCGTTTATCGGTGTGGCGGTGGTGCTGGACATGCTCGACGGTCGGATCGCACGGCTGACTGGCACGACCAGCGCGTTTGGCGTCGAGTTCGATTCTCTGGCCGACGTGGTGTCATTCGGCCTGGCCCCGGCAGTGCTGGCGTCGGCCTGGGGGCTCTCCGAACTCGGGCGTTGGGGATGGGCCGCAGGCTTTTTGTATGTGGCGGCCGCGGCGATTCGTCTGGCGCGCTTCAACATCCAGACCGGGACCCAAACCGACAAGGCGTACTTCGTCGGGATGCCCAGTCCCGCGGCAGCCGGCGTGCCGGCGGCGACGATCTTCTTTTACCCGTACCCGCTGATGGGGAAGATGGAGGCGATGGCGGCGATCGCGGTTGTGGTCATTCCGGCCATCCTGATGGTCAGCACCATTCGGTTTCGCAGTTTCAAGACGATCAACTTCGGATGGGAGCGGTCGTACATCAAGCTCTTTGTCTTCGCGGCACTGCTGGTGTTTATCGCCACCGAGCCCAGTTGGGCGCTCGTCATCATCGCCTACAGCTATTTAGCTTCGGCGTTTGTCGGTATGGCGCTCACGCGCCTCCGCGGGCGTCGTCCGGCCCTGCCACCGGAAGCCTGACCGTCACGGTCGTGCCCTGGCCCGGGGCGCTTTCGAGCGTAATCGTTCCGCCGCATGACGCGATGTTCTGCCGGGCGTTGGCCAGGCCCAGGCCCGATCCGCCTGTCTTGGTCGAGAAATGGGGTTCGAACGCGCGTTCGGCGGCGTCACTGGTCATCCCGATGCCGTTGTCTGCACACGTCACCCGCACGCGGTCTGCCTCGTCTGGCGCGGCTGAGAGTGTGACGCGCCCGCCTGAGGGCATGGCTTGCAGCGCATTTTCAATGAGGTTGGTGAGCGCCCGGGCCAGCAGCGTGCGATCGGCGCGCGCGTCGGGAGCGTCAGGCGTCACATCGATCGAGATTTCGGTGTGCGAGGCGAGGCCCGCGAGATACGGTTCCACCACCTCGTGAAGAAGGGCCGCGAGCGGAACGCGCTCGAGTTTCGGCACCGGCACCGCCGCAAACGACGAAAAGTCGTTGGCCAACTGGCGGAGCAACTTGACTTGTTTGAGCACGGTGCCGACGCATTGATCGAACACGGCGCCGAGGGGGCGGCCCTGGTCCACGTGCACTCGCTGCAGATGTTCGGCCGCAAGCTGTATGGGCGTCAGGGGGTTCTTGATGTCATGCGCCACCTGCCGCGACATGTCGGCCCACGCCTTCAGTTCGTGCGCGCGGCCCAGTTCCGCGCGTTGCTCGCGCAGGGTGGCGGCCATGCCATTGAAGTCGTTCACCAGCCGCCGGAGTTCGTCGGCGGTGTCGGCGACGATCCGCACATTAAATTCACCCGCGGCGATCTGCTGGGTGGCACGTGTCAGCCGCTCAACTGGATCTGAGACGCGCCGCGCGACCGAGGCGCCGATAAACGCCGCAAGCAGGATGACCAGCACCGCGCCGAGCAGGACGCCCCGGTTGAGATCGGTAATCTCCCGTTCGATTTCCTGCTGGCGCAGGGCCAGCGGCACACTGAGCACGGCATGGCGGCCGAGCGCGGGGACAGGCGCGGCTGCCACGAGATAGCTGAACGAGCCCGCGCGGTCTTCACCAGCGAACGAGGGACGCCGCTCGAGTGCCACGGCCCGGTAGGCGCTTGCGGGCGTGCGCTCTGGCAGCAAGCCCGACTCAAAGAGATCGCGTTGTGATGTCGCGCGCAGGCGCGGGCCGTCAAACAGGTTCACGTCCTGGTTGATGACCTGCCCGATCCAGACGAGGATGTCGTCGGTTGGCGGCACTTCCTGCAGCGCGATCGTGTCTTCAAGCACACGGCGCGCAATGGTGGCGGCGGTCAGGGCCTCGGTTTCGACGTCGCCCCTGAGTTTGTCGCTCATGTAGGCGCTGAACGAGAACGCAAACACCAGGACGGGCACCACGGCCGTGAACACGAAGTACAGAAACAGCTTGCGATAAAAACTGGTGCGGAATTCGAAGATCAACGCGCGCAGAGGCGCCACCCGGCGGCCCGCGATCGAGGCGACGAAGGTGCTGATGACAAACAGCCCGACGAACAGCAGGGCGGCCAGCACGGTGCTCTCTGCCAATTTTGTGAGGTGATCGAACACACGCGGAATCGGATACCCGAACGCATAGATGCCGGCGCGATCGTTCGCGAAGAATACCCGGAACGTGTCGGTGTCTGTGGCTCGTGCAATCCAGAAGGGGGTGCGCGAGCGCTCAATCTGGCTGAGCAGGCCCTGGTCGAGTGACCACGCCGTCCTGCCTGAGGTAAACGTGGCCTGCCGGCCCCACCCATAGACCACAGTTTGCACACCGTGCGGCCCGGTCTGCGGCGATTGACTCGCCCTCCGGAGCAGGTCGTCGTAGGGGTTAATCGCCGAGATGAACGGCAACGCGCGGTAGTCGAACAGGACGTGGATGACGACCGACCCCGATGAGCGCCCCGTGGCGTCGCAGAGACTGCGCTCGGCATGGAGCGTCGCCTGCTCGCGGGCACCGAACGAGGTGACTTCACCGTAGGTGTCCCATTTGCAGCGGATTTCGGTGGACGATCGGTCGATGCCGTAGTCCGGCACGTTCAGCGCGAATCGGCTGACAAGCTGTCCATCGGGGCCATACAGCTCAAGCGCAGATGTGAGGCGCGATCGTGACAGTCCCGTCTGACTCCACACGAGAAAGGCGGCGTCCGATGAAGGACTCCGGGGTTCACCCGACGGCTGGACGAGCAGCGCAGAAAGATCCGGCAGCCGATCCACGGCTTCGGTGGCTCTTTCAAGTTCCGACCGGAGTTGCTCAGGCAGCCCCATGGTCGTGGGCGCGTACACCGACTCAATCTGGCGCTCGGTGCTGCGATTGGCAGAGAACGCGACAATCGGATACCAGATCGTCGCCGGGATGACAGCGGCGGCGCACAGCGCCAGGAGCCGGGAGGAGGGGGACGCGTGGCGATAGAAGTGCCGCAAGCCGACACCCGACAACGCAAACAGCGCGGCGACTGCGGCGACGCCGATCAGCGCAGGTGTGGGCAGGGGTGACCAGGGGTTGGGCAGTGCGCCGATCGCGGTCGGCACCACCCAGGCGCCGCTGGCCAGGACCGCGACGAGCGGTCGCCTCCACGACACACGCCATCGCTCGGCCGACTGTGCCAGCATCGTGGCCACGGCCCAGACGCTGGCAAACGCGAGCAGGTGGCGCGCGGCATGTGCGGCGAGCACCGCGCCGTTTGGCGGGAACAATGGCGACGCCAGGCGGTCGTATCCGACGGCGGTCAACTGGCGATCAAGGGCCCAGAAGGTGAGCCAGAGGACGGCCGCCGTCAGGAGTCCTCCGCCGAGAAACTCCGACCACATGACGAGGCTCGAACCACCAGACATCTGGCGGCGGGCTGCGGACCGCCACCACGAAGCCACCGGCAGCGTGAGCGTGAGGCCGACGGCCGTCAGAGCGCCAATCGCGGTGACGCCGACCAGCGGCAGACCGGCCATCGAGCCAATCCAGACAAACAGACCACCCGCGACGATCACAAGCAGTGGGGCGCCGAGCTGAAGGCTGCGCCGGGGGCTCTGCACCAGACCCGCCGCGAGGATGAGCAGCGCGCCCACGAGCGGCAGGATGCCGGCGAGCAGCACCCTGCGACGGAATTCCCTGCGCGCGTCGTCGAGTTCCGCCGGGGCAAAGATAATATCCAGCAGCGCCGTGTTCTTGGCGGAGAGCACCGTCGGCTTGATCGTGTCAGCGGCAGCTGGCGGGTCGACGTTCGACGGCACCACCTGGACCGGACCGAACGAGGTCTGCAGGTGGTACTCGGCGAGGCTGGGGTGCAACCCTCCCGTCGTGGACAGCACCTGCTCCGCCGCCACCACGCCCACGCGCCGTGAATCAACCAGGACCGGATGCCACGCGACCAACCGCAGCCCCAGCGTGCCCTGGGCCACAAACAGCCCAGGCGCCTCCAGCACGGAGGCGGGCACCTCCAGGTCTTCGGCGGGGCCGTCGTTCCACGCAAGGACACGGAACGTCCCCGTGCCGGTTGGGACATATACGGTCAGCGCGGCATCAGGCGAGGCGGGCAGGGCCGCAAACAACTCGGCAATCCGGTCCCGGTCGGCAGTGGCGGCGTCGATGAGTGTAGCGTTGGCCGCCACCTGTGCTGCAGCTGCGCGCAATTGGCCGGCGCTGTGGTCCAGGCGCGCCCGCACCTCGGCCTGAAGCTGTTGAGAAGCCGTGTCCTGGTTTGAGCCGAAACGGACAAGCTCCCACGCCGCCCCCCCCGTCGCGATGACGATGGCGGCTGCAAGAGCCAGGGCGAGAAGGCGAACAGGCGAGGAGAGCACCGGTAACCGGGGCAGGTGGGCCGTCCGGCCGCAGGATATCAGAGAAGCGCTGGGCTATACTCGCGTGTGTCCCTCCTGATTGTGCGTGGCAGCCTCGGCGGCCTACCGTTGCGGGCCGCGCTCAAGCGCGGCGCGCTGGTCGCCGCCGCAAACTGGCCCGTCGTCATTGCGCAGTTTGTGTCGGTGTCGGTGTGCCGGCTCGCGCTGGCCGTCCCGGTGATTGGCGGCGCGTTCATGGTGGCGGTGCTCGCTGAAGCCGACGTGCGCATGATGTTCGCGGATGGCATCACCTCCGCCACGGGCCTGGTCATCACCTCGTTGTTGCATCGACCGGTGGCACTCTGGAGTTTCGTGGTGGCCATGGGTGTTGTGGCTGTGGGCAGCGGCGTGCTCTCGTGGCTGACTCAGGCCGGCGTGATGGGCATCCTCGATCGTGGGGAACGCGTCGCCGGTGATCTGCAGAAGCCGCCACTTCGCTTGGAAGCGGTGAGCCGCGCCGGGGCCTTCAGCCTGGAAGGCTTCATGGAGGCGGTCAATCACCTCGGGCGCCGGTACGTCTTGGTTGGGGCGTGGCTGTACGTCGGATATGCCATCGTGGCGGCGGGCGCGATCGGCAGTCTGGTTCTTGCCGCACGGCTGGCGGGACGCGCGGGCTGGTCGATGGCGTTGCCGGTGTCGGCTGTGGGTGTCACGGCGGTGGCGCTCGTGATGGTGGCAGGGTTGCAACTCGCGCATGCGCTGCTGCAGGTCATCATGGCGACCGATGACTGCCGTCTCAGTTCAGCGGTCACGCGTCTGCGGGTGTTTCTGCTGCACGATGCACGGCAAGTGCTCGGCATCTTCAGCGTCGTGCTGATGCTCGTGTTGCTGGCCACAGCGGCGTCGGTGCTGGCCACGGCCGGACTGGCGCTCGTGGCGTGGGTGCCGTTTGTCGGGCTTGCCGTCGTCCCGCTGCAGCTGGCCGCGTGGCTGGTGCGTGGCGTGGTGTTTCACTACATGGATCTGTCGGCATGGTCGGCGTATCAAAGCCAGTACCGGCGTTATGCCGAGCCTGCGTCGGGTGAGCCGGCCTCGACGAGCAACGGCCCCATTGAGGCCAGGAGGTTTCCGGCATGACGAACTTCGATTCGTTTCTATCGCGCGCGGGCGAGACGATGCAGGAGTCGGCGATTCGCAAGATGGGTTCGATGCTTGCCGATTCCCGCGACCTGGTGTCGTTTGCTCCCGGGTATCCGGCGGAGGCGGCGTTTGCGTGGGATGACTTCCGCGCCATCGCCGATGATGTGTTGTCGAGCCGGCGCGAGACGGTCCTGCAGTACGGCGCGACCCGGGGGTACCGGCCGCTGCTTGAATCCATCACAGGGCTCATGGCCGAGCGGGGTATTCGCGCGCCAGTGGAGCAGTTGGTGGTCACCAACGGTTCTCAGCAGGGCCTGGACCTCACCGCACGGGTGCTGCTCGATCGCGGCGATGTCGTGTTGGTTGAACTGCCGACTTACACCGGTGCCATTTCTGCGTTCCGTGGCGTGGGCGCCGAACTGGTGGGCGTACGGCAGGACGCCGACGGCTGTGACCTTGACGCGCTGGACGCCACGTTGGTGCGTCTACGGGCCGAGGGACGGCGCGTGAAGTTCTTCTACACCGTCCCGAATTTCCAGAACCCAACAGGCTTGCTGGTCGGCCTCGACAAACGCAGACGCCTGCTCGAGTGGGCCGAACGCCGCGATGTGCTGGTGGTTGAAGACGATCCGTATCGGGACTTGTATTTCACCGATGTCACCGAGGAGGCCGACACGCGGGCGCTGGCCGCTGATGACACCACGGGCCGCGTGATCTACATGAGCAGTTTTTCCAAGACGCTGGCGCCGGCCTTTCGCGTCGCCTGGCTCAGCGCGGCTCCTGAATTGGTCGGCCGGTTTGAATTGGCGAAGCAGGCCAGCGACTTGTGCAGCGGCGCGCTGGGGCAGCAGATCGTCAACGAAGCCTGCCGCCGCGGTGTGCTTGCGCGCCAGTTGCCGCGGTTGCGCGCCCTCTACCGTGAGAAACGTGACGTCATGGTGGACGAATTGACCCGTGCGTGCGGCGACGTGCTCACGTGGGACATGCCGCGCGGTGGATTCTTCCTGTGGGCGCGCCTCCGTGAGCCCATCGACGGCGACTCGCTCTTGCCGATGGCGCTCGCGCGGGGCGTGATCTACGTGGCAGGGAGCGCGTTTTTTGTGTCGGGGACCGAGCGGCAGTTCATCCGGCTGTCATTTTCGTCGCCGCCAGCCGATCGGATTCATGAAGGCGTGCGACGACTTGCAGACGCGCTCAGCGACGCACGGGCGGCAGCGCCAGCAGCAGCGGCGTCCCAGGCGGCGCGGTAACCGCCACCGTCGCCGGCAGGCCCGTGGGCTGATAGGCCGTCACCGTCAGCTCCGACGCGGCGGAGTTGATGATCGCCATCCGGAGTCCGGCGCCAGTGCCCGACGAGGCCAGGCCGCCGAGCACGCTGGCGTCTTCCGCTCCGGGAAGTCGACCGGCGGGTTCGCCGGCGCTCGTGAATATCGCGATCTCTCCATTGGACTGCGGGACAAAAATTCGTCCGGCATCTGCGATTAAGCCGTCCACCACCCGGGCGTCCACGGGGTTGCGCCATTTCTGATGCCCGTTGAACGTATGCCCGCGCACCGAGTTGTCGATGGTCGTGGCGTAGATGTGGCGGTCGTCCACGGCCAGCCGGCCGACGACGGGCATCCCGAACGGGTAGTCCCACTCCTGGCGTCCGTCGCGCTGCCGCAGGCTGATGAGGCGGCCATCCGTACCGGCGATGAAGACGCGGCCCGCCGCAGCAAGCACCTGCGCCGGACGGGTGCCGATCTTCGTTTCCCAGCGCGAACTGCCGTCGGTCACGCGCCAACCGGTGACCCGGCCGTCCGCCAACGCCGCCACCACGAGGTCGCCGTCAATGGACACTGGCGTGGTCAGCGCCATGCCGATTTCCGTCTTCCACACGACACGGCCCAGCGACGCGTTCACGCCGGTCAACGTGCCTGTCTCGCTGGCCACGATGAGCCAGCCCGACCGTGCGGTCGGGGCGATCGACAGCGGTCCGGTGGGCAGACGCCATGCGAGCACGCCAGTCATCTCGGACAACGCGTGCACCTGCTCTTCGGCTGCGATGAACACCCGGCCTTCATCGATCACCGGTGTCACGGTGGCATCGAGGTCGCTGATCCAGGTCGACGCGCCGTCTTTCCAGGCATGCGCCGTCATTTGAGTCGGTTCCACGACCAGCAGGCGAGTCTCCCCGACGGCGATCGAAAATTGATCGCCAAAGGGGAAGGGGCGCGTCCACACGGTGTCCATCGGCCACACCGGGTCGGGAGCCGCCGCAACGACAAGGGCCGCTGAGAAGAGGGGCGCGGCGAGCCGGAAGGCCGCGCGAGTGATGCTCACCCGCTTATAATAGCGGTATTCCTTCAGCTTGGCCGATACCAGTGACCCATCAGACCATCCTCGTTCTTGACTTCGGTTCCCAGTACACACAACTGATTGCGCGGCGGCTCCGCGAGTTCTCGGTGTATTCGGAGATCGTGCCGTTTCACACGGCCGCCGCAGAAATCGCCCGCCATCGTCCGGCCGGCATCATTTTGTCGGGCGGTCCTCGCAGCGTGTCCGACGTCGGGGCGCCACGGCCCGATCCGGGTATCTGGACGATGGGTGTGCCCATTCTCGGTATCTGCTACGGCATGCAGGTGATGACCGATACATTCGGCGGCACCGTGGAGCCGGCACCACAACGCGAGTTTGGCCTCGCTGTGGTGGAAGCGTCCGGCGCGGCCAGTCCATTGTTCACGGGTGTGCCGGCGTCGCTGCGCGTGTGGGCCAGCCATGGAGACTGCGTGGCGGCAGCGCCGGCAGGATTCGACGTGCTGGCGACATCGGTCAACGCCCCAGTTGCGGCGATGCAGGATGAGTCGCGCCGCCTCTATGCGTTGCTGTTTCATCCGGAAGTGGTTCACACGGACGAGGGCGCAACGATTCTTCATAACTTTGCGTTCGACGTGTGCGGCTGCCGTGGCGATTGGACGATGGCCGGGTTCGTGGAAGAGAGTGTGGCGCGCATTCGAGCGACGGTGGGCGACGGCCGGGTGGTGTGTGGTTTGTCGGGCGGCGTCGATTCGACGGTGGCCGCACTCCTCATCCACAAGGCGATTGGCGATCGGCTGACCTGCATCTTTGTAGACAACGGCCTGCTGCGGCTGAATGAAGCGGTGCAGGTGCGCACACGGTTTGAGCGACTCGGTCTGCAGCTCGACTTTGTGGACGCGACAGACTTGTTTTTGACGCGCCTGGAAGGTGTCAGCGACCCCGAGAAGAAGCGGAAGATCATTGGCGCGGCGTTCATCGAAGTGTTCGAAGACCGAGCCAACGCGCTGGGCGGCTTCGGATTCCTGGCGCAGGGCACGCTGTATCCGGACGTGATTGAAAGTGTGTCGGTCCTGGGCCCGTCGGCCGTGATCAAGAGCCACCACAACGTGGGTGGCCTCCCTGAGCGACTCAACTTCAAGCTGGTTGAGCCGCTGCGCGAGTTGTTCAAGGACGAAGTCCGCGCGGTGGGCACCACGCTCGGGCTTGACGACGAGTTTGTGTGGCGCCAGCCGTTTCCGGGCCCGGGTCTGGCGGTGCGGCTCCTCGGCCCGATCAGTCGCGACAAGCTCCGGCTGTTGCAACTGGCGGATGCGATCGTCGCGGACGAAATCCGCCGCGCCGGCTGGTATCGGCGGGTGTGGCAGTCGTTTGCCGTGTTGCTGCCGGTGCAGAGCGTCGGCGTGATGGGTGATGAGCGCACCTACGAATACACCATCGCGGTGCGGGCGGTGGAAAGCCGCGACGGCATGACCGCTGACTGGGCGCGCCTGCCGCATGAACTCCTCGGCGCCATTTCGTCGCGGATCGTCAACGAGGTGCGCGGCATCAATCGCGTCGTCTACGACATCAGTTCCAAGCCGCCGGCCACGATCGAGTGGGAATAGGGATGGCCGAGTTCGTCCATCTGCACCTGCACACGGAGTTCTCGCTGCTTGATGGCGCCTGCCGCATCGGCGAGATGCTGGACCGCGCCGTCGAACTCAAGATGCCCGCCGTGGCGGTGACCGAACACGGCAACATGTTTTCGGCCGTCTCGTTCTTCGACGAAGCCAACAAGCGCGGCATCAAGCCCATCCTCGGCTGCGAGGTCTACATTGCCCCCGGCGACCGGCGTGACCGGTCCGGCACGCCAGGTGAGACGGCCAACCACCTGGTGCTGCTCTCGGAAACCACGGAAGGGTTCCACAACCTGATGAAGCTCGTGTCATCGGGCTACACCGAGGGCTTCTACTACAAGCCGAGAATCGACCACGCCCTGCTGGCTCAGCACGCGAAGGGGTTGATTGGACTCAGCAGTTGCCTCAAGGGGGAAGTGGCAACCGGCATTCGCACTGACCAGGCGCGCAAGGCGATGGACGCAGCGGCGCGTTATCGCGACATCCTGGGACCGGACAACTTCTTTCTCGAGATGCAGTACCAGGGCATCGAAGAGCAGCGCATCGTCAACACCGGCCTGCTGCCCATCGCACGAGAACTTGGGCTGCCGCTGGTGGCGACCAATGACGTGCACTACCTCAAGAACACCGATCAGCACCCGCACGACATCCTGCTGTGCATCGGCACGGGCAAGAACGTCAGCGACGAAAAGCGCCTCAAATATCACGGGGATCAGTTTTTCCTGAAGACTCCCGAGGAAATGGCCGTGGTGTTCGGTGACCATCCAGACGCGTTGGCCAACACGCTGCGGATCGCGGAGCGGTGCTCGGTCGATATTCCGAAGAACGTCAACCATCTTCCCGACTTCGATGTGCCGCCCGGGTTCACGGCCGGCTCGTACTTCGAGCACGTCGCGCGTGAGGGGTTCCAGGAACGGATGGTGCGCTGGCGCGAGATGGAAGCGCGCGGTGAATTGCGCCGGACGTTTGCCGAGTACGAGGCGCGGCTGCAGTACGAACTCGACATGATCCGGCAGATGAAGTACGACGGGTACTTCCTGATCGTCTGGGACTTCATTCGCCACGCCCGTGAACGCGGCATTCCTGTCGGACCGGGCCGCGGGTCCGCCGCCGGAAGTCTCGTGGCGTATTGCATGCGGATCACGGACATCGATCCCCTGCACTTCGACCTGTACTTCGAACGGTTCCTGAATCCCGAGCGCATCACACTGCCGGATATCGATATCGACTTCTGCGAGCGGCGGCGCGCCGAAGTGATCCAGTACGTCACGCAGAAGTACGGCCGCGAAAACGTGGCGCAGATCATCACGTTCGGCACCATGAAGGCTCGCGCCGTGGTCCGCGACGTCGGGCGCGTGATGGAGTTCCCGATCTCCGAAGTTGACCGCGTGGCCAAGCTGATTCCCGGCACGCTCGACATGAGCCTCGACAAGGCGATCGAGGAGGTGCCCGCGCTGGCCGACCTTGAACGCAAGGACGAGCGCGTGCGCGAACTGTTGAAGGTGGCCAGGCGCCTGGAAGGGATGACGCGGCACGCGTCGGTGCACGCCGCGGGCGTCGTCATTGCGCCAAGGCAGGTGGTGGAGTTCGCTCCTCTCTATCGCAGCCAGAAGGACGAAATCACGACCCAGTGGGCCATGAAGGACATCGAGCGGGTGGGCCTGCTCAAGATGGACTTCCTCGGTTTGAGCACCCTGACGCTGCTGGATGATGCCGTCAAGCACATCAAGGAAACCACCGGCGATGTGGTGGACCTCGACCATCTGGCGGTGGACGACGCGAAGACGTATCAGCTGTTTGCCAACGGCCAGACACACGGCGTGTTCCAGTTTGAAAGCTCGGGCATGCGCGAGACGCTGCGGAAAGCGAAGCCGCAGTGCCTGGAAGACCTGATCGCCCTCAACGCGTTGTACCGGCCCGGACCGTTGCGTGGCGGCGTTGTTGACGACTACATCAACCGGAAACATGGCCGCGTCGAGATCAAGTACGAACTGGCGCAGATGGAGCCGGTCCTCAAAGAGACCTACGGCGTCATCGCGTATCAGGAGCAGGTCATGCGGCTGGCCAGCGACCTGGCCGGCTTCACCCTGGGGCAGGCGGACGAACTGCGCCGCGCCATGGGTAAAAAAGACGAAAAGAAGATGGAGGCCACCCGCCTTCGATTCATGTCCGGGTGCGCCGAGCGTGGCATCTCCGAGAAGAAGGCCACGAAGATCTTCCAGTTCATTGAATTCTTCGCCGGGTACGGTTTCAACAAGTCGCACTCCACGGCCTACGCATTGCTGGCCTACCAGACGGGGTACCTCAAGGCGAACTACCCCCAGCACTTCATGGCGGCCCTGCTGACCATTGAGTCGCAGACCTCAGAGAAAGTCGCGCTGTACCTCGCGGAGTGTCGCGAATTGGGTGTGGCGGTGCGGCCGCCCGACATCAACGCCAGCGCGCTCCACTTCACGGTGCAGAAGACGGATGGCCAGCCCGACGGCGTCAGGTTCGGACTCGGGGCGGTCAAGGGCGCCGGCGAAGGGGCGATCGTGTCGCTGATGGCCGCACGCGAAGCCCTGGGCGGCACGATCACATCGATGTTCTCGCTCGCCGAACACCTGGACCTCCGATTGGTGAACAAGAAGGTCATTGAGAGCCTGATCAAGGCGGGTGCGTGCGACAGCCTGGCGCCCGGTGGGCGTGAGCAGTACCTCCAATGGCGGCCGCGCATGCTGGCCGGCATTGACCGCATCCTGGACCACGGCAACCGCCACCAGAAGGATCGCGATCAGGGCCAGTCACAGTTGTTCGGCAATGACGAGGACAGTGCCGTGCCGCAAAGCGATGCGGCGGTGCTGCCCGAGGCGGCGCCCTGGACCGAGACACAAGCGCTGACCTTCGAAAAGGAAGCCCTCGGTCTCTATATCAGTGGGCACCCCCTACAGCGCTACGCGGAGGTCATTGCGGCCGTCGGCGCGCGCACCGTGTCGGCCTTGTTCCAGTCCGAGCCGGATTGCCAGGTGGCCGGCGTGGTCACCGGTGTCCGCCGGCTCAAAACGAAGCGGGGCGACCCGATGGCGGCCTTTAACCTCGAAGACGAGGGCGGCAAGTTCGAGGTGGTGGTCTTCCCCGAGGCCTACGCGAAATTCGGCCGCCTCGTGGCGGATGATGCCATGCTGATTGTGCGGGGCAAGTTCGAGCGCGACGATGAGACGGGCAAGATGGTGGCCGCCGAATTGAGCACCCTTGAGGCCGCCCGGGAACGGGTGGTGCGCGAGGTCCAGATCACGGTGGCCGGGCGCGGCGGTTCGCGGGACGTGCTGCGAACGCTGGCCCAGGTCTTTGAACGGCACCCGGGCGACCGGCGCGTGTCGTTTGTGGTCGAAGTGCCGGGACGCGGCGGTGGCCTGCGCGTGCGTGCCGGGACGTCGCACCGCATTCGCCCCAGCGAAGGATTTGTGCGCGACGTCGAGTTGGTCTGTGGCGCCGGCGCAGTGTGTTTGAAGTGAGGAGTCAATGACGGTAGACGCCCTGGAATTTGAAGAGCCTGTGGCCATCCTGCAAAAGGAGATTCAGGCCATGCGCCTGATGCCGCCAACCCCCGAACGGCTGGCCTCCATCGCGCGCCTGGACGCGCGGGTGCGGGAACTTCGCGCCGAAATTTTCTCTCACCTCACGCCCTGGCAGCGTGTGCTCGTCGCCCGCCATGCAGACCGGCCCGTCATGCTGGACTACGTCGGCCGCCTGTTTACCGGTTTCACTGAACTGCATGGTGATCGCCGCTTTGGCGACGACAAGGCCATCGTCACCGGCATGGCGCACTTCCACGGCCAACCGGTCTTCATCGTTGGCCACCAGAAGGGCAGCGACACCAAACAGAAGATCTACAGGAATTTCGGGTACGCGAAGCCGGAAGGGTACCGGAAGGCGCTCCGCGTGATGCGTCTGGCGGAGAAGTTCAAGCAGCCGGTCATCGTGTTTGTTGATACGCCGGCGGCGTTCCCGGGTGTGGAGTCCGAAGAGCGCGGTGTCGCTGAAGCGATTGCCCTCAATCTGCGCGAGATGGCGCTGCTCGATACCCCGATCATTGTCGTGGTGTCTGGCGAGGGCGGGTCAGGAGGCGCGCTGGGAATTGCCATCGGCGACCGCATCCTGATGCAGGAGTTCGCGGTGTTCAGCGTCATCCCGCCCGAAGGTTGTGCGGCGATCCTGTGGCGCGATGCCGCGAGAAAAGTGGAGGCGGCCGAAGCGCTCAAGATCACGGCGCCCGACCTGCTGGCCATGCAGGTCATCGATGAGATTGTTCCAGAGCCGCTTGGTGGCGCGCATCAGGACCATGCCGCAGCCACCGCGCTCCTGGATGAGGCCATCGCCCGGCACCTGGCCGAGGTGTCGGCCATGAGCGGTCCCGACCGTCTTGAGGCCCGCTACCAGAAGTTCCGCTCGATCGGACGCCTCGATCACGCGTTTACCGACGAGAGCGCCGGCGCGGCGGCCACGCCCGCTGAGTGATGGCCCGGAAGATCTGGGACGAGGTACCGTCGGATGCCGACGGCGCCTCACGATTGGCCGCGGCCCTCGGCCTGCCGCCGGTGCTCGCGCGGTTGCTGCACCAGCGTGGCCTGACCGATCCGGACGAAGCACAGCGCTTTCTCGACCCGAGCCTGGCGCACCTGCATGACCCGTTCTTGCTGACCGACATGCGGCCGGCTGTGGCCCGATTGCACCAGGCGATCGAGCGCCGCGAGCGCGTGATGATTCATGGCGACTACGACGCGGATGGCATTACGTCCACCGCGATGCTTCAGCGCGCGCTCGAAATGCTCGGCGCAGACGTGGGTCATTTCGTACCCGATCGCATGAAGGACGGGTATGGATTGCAGCCGAAAACGATCGAACATCTGGCTTCGCTGGGGGCCAGGCTGATTGTGTCGGTCGATTGCGGCATTCGCGCGAGCGAGGCCGCACGGCGTGCGCGCGACCTCGGCGTGGATCTGATCATCACGGATCACCACGAACCTGAGGCAGAACTGCCGCAGGCCGTCGCCGTCATCAACCCGAAGCGGCCCGACTGCGCCTATCCCGAAAAGTTTCTGGCCGGAGCCGGCGTGGCGCTGAAGTTGGTGCAGGCCTTGCTACAGGACCACGCGGCGGGCGCTGGCGCGCTGTCGTCGTTCATCAAGATGGCGGCGATCGGCACGATGGCTGACGTGGTGCCGCTGGTGGGCGAGAACCGGGTGATCGCAAAGTTCGGGCTCGACGCACTTTCGCGCGGGCCGCATGGCACGGGACTGGAGGCGTTGTTGGAGGAGAGCGGGCTGTCGGGCAAGCGACTCGACAGTTTTCACGTCGGCTTCGTGCTCGCGCCCCGGTTGAACGCCGCCGGGCGAATGGGGCACGCCGGCCGCGCGGTGGACCTCCTCTTGTCCAGAGGGCGAGACGCGGAGTCGAGAGTGGCGGCTCGCGCGCTCGCGAAGGAACTGACCGACGAGAATACCCGCCGGCAGGAGAGCGAGGCCGGGATGCTCGTGGAAGCCAGGCGCATGGTGGAGAAGGACCCGGAGATCGGCGGTCACAACATGCTCGTGGTGGCGTCCGAGGGGTGGCATCGGGGTGTGGTGGGGATCGTCGCATCCAAGTTGGTGGACTCGTTCTGCAAGCCGGCCATCGTGCTGGCCATCGAGAACGGCGTGGCTCACGGCTCGTGTCGCAGCATTCCCGCGTTCGACATGCTCGCCGCGCTCGAGGCCAACCCTGACGTGTTCATGAAATTCGGGGGCCACAAGCAGGCCGCAGGCGTGACGGTTGACGTTGGGCGGCTGCCCGAGATGCGACGCCGGTTGACTGAGTACGCCAACCTCAACCTCGAGCCGGCCGACCTCATTCCTCGCCTGCGGATTGACGCGCCCCTGGGACTCCGTGACATCACCGGGGATGTGGTCCAGGCGCTATCGCGCCTCGAGCCGTTTGGCTCGGCCAATCCCAAGCCGATCTTCAGGGCGTCGCCCGTGGAACTGGCGCAGCCGCCGCGCGTCATGAAGGAGCGGCACCTCTCGCTGATGTTCCGCCAGGACGGGCGCTCCTTCAGGGGTGTGGCGTGGCGGGCGGCCGAGCGGGAGGCCTACCTGTCGGCAAACCGATTTGGGCTGGAACTGGCGTACTCTCTCGATCAGAATGACTTTCGAGGCGAGCGGGTCACGGAGTTGACGGTGGCTGATGTACGGGCGCCGGAAGGGGAGACAGCGGCGTGAAGTGGCAGAAGGTCGCGCGGGTGGTGGTCGCCCTCATTGGCGTGGGCTGCGCGGTGGCCGTGTACGTCGTGCTGCGCAAGAAACCCGTCGCGCCGCCGCCCGCGATCGCGACTCCAACGATGCTGGACGCGACGGTGACGGCGACCGCGGCCGAAGGCACCACGAAGGTGGTTGATTCCGCAACCGGCCTCGTGAGTTATTCCATCGACTACAAGAGGATGCTCGGATCATGGCCGACGGCCGCAAGGTATTTGAGGAAGTCAGGTTCACATGACCTTTGGGCACAACGGCGTCCCATACACGGTGAATGCGGGTGTGGCCGAGTTGGCGGGCAAGTCGGGACCGACGGGGGACCAACCCTCAACCGTCGTGTTTCGCCGCAAGGTTCGGATGACGGGCGAAAACGGGTTCGAAGTGTCTGGCGATGAGGCGACCTACCTCAATGAGGAAAAACGGACGAACTTTCCTGGCCCGGTGTCATTCAAACGTGACCGGATGACGGGCGAGGGGGTGGGCGGCGACCTGTACATGGACCGCTCGGTGTTCTGGATGTACGACCAGTCGCGCCTCACCATTGCCCCGGAGGGCAGTGGGCCGTCGGTGGTGGTCACGGCAAAACGCATCGGTCTCGCGGAGGCGGATCGGTACATCCGCGCCGAAGAAGGCACACAGCTCACCCGTGACAACCAGCATTTCAGCGCGGATGCGATGGTGGTGCGATTTGGTGAGAACACGCAGAGCGTGAATCGCATCGAACTGGAGGGCAAGTCTGTGGTCAGGCAGACCGGCACGGGCGACCGGCCCGACATGCGTGGTGACCGGATTTTCATGGACTTCGCGCCCGAGACAAGTTTGCTGGCCCACGCACAAATCGGCGGCAGCGCCGTGCTGACGATGCGGGAGAACAACAGCACGACACGTGTGAGCGGCAGTGATATCGAGTTTTATGTCGGAGCGGACGGGGAAGTGCTGACCCGGCTCTCGACGACAGCGCCCACAGAGGTGCTGCTGCCGCGCGACGGTGAGACGCCGGCCCGCACGATTCAATCCGCCGAGTTGCTGGCAGAGGGGCCTGATCCCAAAGGCCTGGACCGGGCCGTGTTTTCCGGCGGGGTGCAGTACCGCGAGACGTTGCCTGCGTCGCGAGGCCAGGCCGCCGCCATTCGCGTCGCGAGTTCGAACTCGCTGGTGCTTGGTCTCGAAGGTGCGCTGAACCAGGTCACCGTGGCGGACTTCCGGCAGAACTTCTGCTTCGTCGGTCCCATTGCACCAACGCCCCCCGGCTCGGTCGTCCAGTGTTCGGCCGCGAAGATGCCTGCGTTCGCGGGAACGCGGGACACGTCGGTGGTGGCGGCGGGCGACCAGGGGTTGTATAACGCCAAGGCTGAGACCCTGAAACTGCGACCCGGTGTCCAGAAGTCACAGTCGAAAGTGGTGAACCAGCAAACCGATGTCACGGCGGTTGAGATCAATTTGGATATCAGGCAGGACGCATTCACTGCGCACGGCGGAGTGAAGTCGACGATCATGCCGCGGCCGACCGCGGCGAAAGGTGCCAAAACAGCTGGACTGTTCGATAGGGGAAGACCGATTTCAGGAGTTGCGAGTGAGCTGGCCTACTCCGAAGTCACGGGCATCGCGGAGTACATCGGAGACGTGGTGCTGGTGCAGAGGGGTGAGGGGAACGCGGCGGCCAACGTCATCCGCGGGGACCAGGTTCGGCTCGACGAACGGAAACACGACATTGAAGCCAATGGCAACGCGCGGGCGGAATTGCTGATCGAGCAGGCCCCCGGGGCGCGCGACGCGAAGGTGCCGGGCCGCACGGTACTCACGGGCGATCGGATGACGTTTGTTGACGCCACCAGGCAGGTGGTGTTCTCGGGCGACGCCACCATGGACACGATCGAGGCAGGCGTGGCGCAACGACTCACGGCGGAGCGCATCACACTCGACATGATGGCCGAGCGCCGCGCGCTCAAGAATCTGGAAGCCGTGGCCGCAGACAAAGGCGAAGTGCGCGCGACCCTGCCCGAGGGCCGAGTCACGATCGGCACGCGGTTGACATACGATGCTGAGACCGATCGGTATGTGGTCACCGGAGCGCAGGCGCTATTCGTGTCACGCTCCGCCACGAAGGGGCCCGGCATTTGCGAGGTTGGAACCGGGACGGAATTGTCCTTCCTGCGCACGGAAGGATACTCGAACGTGAAAAACAAGGGAGGCTCGTTGGGCACGGCACGGGAGCGGAAATGCGCTGAGGTCATCAAATAGATGGCGACCCTGCGAAGTGAAGGCCTGACCAAGGCCTACGGCGGACGCACGGTCGTCAAGGGCGTGGACATCTCGGTCTCGTCCGGCGAAATCGTCGGCTTGTTGGGCCCCAACGGCGCAGGTAAGACCACCACATTCGGCATGGTGGTCGGCTTGACGGCGCCCGATAGTGGACGCGTGCTCCTTGATGATGCCGACGTGACCGGCGATGCGATGTATGTCCGGTCGCGCAAAGGCATCGGCTATCTTCCGCAGGAAGCCTCCATCTTCCGTGGCCTGACGGTGGAGCAGAACATTCTGGCGATCCTCGAAACGCTGCCGTTGTCGGCCGCTGAACGGCGCACGCGCCTCAAGACGCTGTTGGGAGAACTGGGTCTGACAGCCCTGGCGAGGTCCAAGGCGTATACGCTGTCTGGAGGCGAACGCCGCAGGACTGAGATCACCCGCGCGCTCGTGAATTCTCCGAAGTTCATCCTGCTCGACGAACCATTCGCGGGCATTGACCCGATCGCGGTCAGCGATATCCAGCAGATCGTGGTGCACCTCAAGACCCGGGGCATCGGCGTGCTGGTGACCGACCACAATGTGAGGGAGACCCTGAAGATTACCGACCGCGCCTACATCGTTCACGATGGTGCGATCTTCCGCAGCGGAACGCCGCAGGCGCTGGCCGATGATGACGATGTGAAGCGGATTTACCTCGGGACCGATTTCCGCCTGGACTAAGATGGGATCGACAGCAGTATTTCGTCCCTGATGGCCCTTTCACAAAAACTCTCCGCGCGGCTCTCCCAGAAGCTGATTCTGACGCCATCGCTCCAGCAGGCGATCAAGCTGCTGCCGATGACGACGATCGAGCTCGCGGAGTTGCTGAACCAGGAGATGATCGAGAACCCGCTCCTCGAGGAATCGGCCGAAGATGTTCCCACGCCGGAAGTGGCCGCCGAAGCCGAGCCTGTTCCCGATAAGACCGATGAAAAAGGCGACACCTGGGATGATGCCGACTACGAGTATTTTTTCGGCGACTACCTGAACGACGGTTATCGGCCCAAGCAGGCGTATGAAGTACGCGAATTGCCGCCGATTGAAAATACGCTGGCCAATCGGGGCTCGCTGGCCGATCACCTGAAGTGGCAACTGAGCCTGCAGACCGCCGACCCATTGATTCGCGACATTGGCGAAGCCATCATCGGCAACATCGATGACGATGGCATGTTGGTGGCGTCGATCGGCGAAATCGCCGGCCTCGGCCCCTGGCCTGTGGCCATCGTCGAAAAGGCACTGGAGCACATCCAGTCGTTCGACCCGATCGGCGTCGGCGCACGGGACCTGCAGGAGTGCCTGTTGCTGCAGTTGCGCGGCGCGGGTCTGGCGGGCACGCCGGTAGAGACGCTCGTGCGGGATCATCTGCCGCTGCTGCAGAATCACCGCGTGCCTGAACTCGCCAAGGCGCTGGGGTTGCCGCCAGAGGAAATCAAGGCGTACCTCGAAGTGGTGCGCCATCTGGATCCGAAACCCGGCGCGCGCTACACGCCGGCAGACTCCCAGTACGTCATCCCGGATATCTACATCATCAAGACGGAAGACGGCTATCGCGCGGTGCTCAATGAAGAGGGCCTGCCGCAGTTGCGCATCAGTCCCGTGTATCGACGGTTGCTCGACAAGGGCGGCGAAGCATCCGACGAAACGCGGGCATACGTCAAAGACAAATTCCGATCCGCCCTGTGGCTGTTGAAGTCGGTGGATCAGCGCCAGAAAACGATTGTGAAGGTGGCGACCAGCATCATCACGTTCCAGGGCGAGTTTCTCGACAAGGGCATCGAGTATCTGCGGCCGCTGGTGTTGCGGGATGTAGCGAACGATATCGGGATGCACGAATCCACGGTCTCGCGTGTGGTGAACAACAAGTACATGCACACGCCGCAGGGCGTGTACGAGATGAAGTACTTCTTCCACAGCGGCATCAGCAGTTCGTACGGCGAAAACGTGTCGTCGGTGACCATCAAACAGCGGATCAAGAAGATCATCGAAGGGGAAGATCCGAAGCGGCCGATGAGCGACTCGAAGATCATGAATGTGCTGCAGCGCGAAGGCCTGGTGCTGGCACGCCGCACGATTGCGAAATACCGCGAGGAGTTGCGGATTCCCACCTCCAATCAGCGCAAGGTGTTCTTCTGATGTCAGTGCCGGTGGCGTCCCTGATTGGGGCCCGCGGAGCCGACGCCGGTCTCGATTTTGATCTTCTGGCGGGCGCCGCTGGCCTCGAGCGGGCGATCACGCTGCCGTATGCACAGAAAACAGGCTTGGCCCTGGCTGGATTCGACGAATACCTCCGGCCGGGCCGGGTGCTGGTGTTTGGCGAGAGTGAGGTCCGCTATCTCGAGCGCATGGCGGCCGACGACCGGCGCCAGGCGCTGACACGCCTCTTCACCCGGGATTTTCCGTGCGTGGTACTGACGCTGGGGCTGGAGCCGCCCGCCGAATTGCTGGCGGAAGCCGAGCGCGCCGGCGTTCCCGTCCTGCGCACCCGCGCGACCACGCCCACCGCAATCGCACGACTCACCACGCTGCTCGAAGACCGGATGGCGGCGCGCGAAGTACTGCACGGCGTTCTCCTCGATATCCTGGGCCTGGGCGTGCTGATCACGGGCGAAAGCGGGATCGGCAAGAGTGAGTGTGCGCTGGATCTGGTCTGTCGCGGCCACAGGCTGGTGGCCGACGACACCGTGGAGGTCAAAGTCCGCGGCGAGTCGGTGCTGATTGGCAGCTGCCCGGAAATGACCCGCCACTACGTCGAGATTCGCGGCCTGGGTCTGGTCAATGTGACGGACCTGTTTGGTGTGGCCGCGACGCGGTCCTCAAAACGGATCGAACTGGTGGTGCAGCTGGAACGCTGGGAAATGGGGCGTGAATACGATCGCCTGGGTCTGACCGTGGAGACCAGCGACCTGCTGGGCGTGGCTGTGCCGCTCATCCGCATGCCGGTGGCGCCGGGCAGGAACGTGGCCATGCTGGTGGAGGTCGCCGCCAGAAACACGCTGCTGCGCTCGCGAGGCCGCCATGCCGCGCGCTTGCTGGCTGGACGTCTGGAGGATCGACTGGCGCGCGCCGCGGAACGGCAGGACGACACAGGGCTGGAGGAGGACTGATGGGGAAGGCACGAAACCCGAGCCCGCACCTCGTGGTGGTGACAGGCCTGTCGGGGGCGGGGAAGTCCCAGGCCATTCACGCGCTCGAAGACCTGGGGTTCTTTTGCATCGACAACCTGCCCGTGGCGCTGATATCCACGTTTGTCGATCTGATTGTCAGGGATGACGACACTCGTCGCCGCGTCGCGGTGGTCGTGGATGTGCGCGAGGGCGCCAGACTGTCTCAGCTGCCAGGCGTGTATCGCACGCTGAAGCGGCGCACCGATGTCGACACGACGCTGGTGTTCCTCGACGCAAAGCCAGAGGCGCTCGTCAGGCGGTTCAGTGAAACCCGGCGTCCGCATCCCCTGGGTCGCGGGCGTTCCGCCGCCGAGGGCGTCGCCGAAGAGTCACGCAGGTTGGCGCCGATCAGGAAGCTGGCCGACTTCGTGCTGGATACGACCCGCCTGACCGTGCACGACCTCCGCAGGCAGATGCTCGCCTTCGGTGGTGGCACACCGGCAACAACGCCGCTGACCGTGACGCTGCAGAGTTTTGCGTTCAAGCGCGGGGTGCCATCTGATGCCGACCTCATGTTCGACGTGCGCTTCCTGAAGAACCCGCATTTCGTCCCGACCCTGCGGCCCCTCACAGGCCTTGACCGAAAAGTCGCGCGTTACGTGCTCGGCCTGCCTGAAGCCGCAAAATTTCTCACGCTGACCACCGCGCTGTTGCGGTTTCTGCTGCCGCAGTACGTGGCGGAGGGGAAGGCCTACCTGACCGTGGCCATCGGCTGCACAGGTGGGCAGCACCGCAGCGTTGCCATCGCGGAGGCTCTTGGGCGCGCGCTTCGCCGGACACGGCACGTGCAGGTGAGGGTCCGGCACAGGGAGTTGGCCAATGTCTGACAACGAACCGGTGCTTCCCTCGGCTGGTCCCGTCGTGGGCGTCGTGATCGTGACGCACGGGTTGCTCGCCACTGAACTGCTCAACGCCGCAGAGACGATCGTGGGCGACCTGCCGGGGTTTACCGCAGTCTCCATCGGCTGGCACGACGATGTGCCCGTCGCGACCAGTGCGATGTCACGCGCGATCGCGCGAGTGGATACCGGGGCGGGTGTCCTCCTGCTGACGGACATGTTCGGCGGCACGCCGTCCAATCTGGCGATGACCTTCCTCGAAGCCGACCGCATCGAAGTGGTCACGGGCGTCAATCTGCCGATGCTCATCAAACTGGCGCGCGCGGCCGCCACCGGGAACGTCCTGGCCGCGGCTCGAGCGATCGCCGACGATGGCCGGCAGGCGATTCGTGTGGCGTCCGACTTGTTGCGCGGCACGGGCAGCTGATTGGCCCTATGGAGGCGCGTACGGTAACCATCGTCAACGCGTTGGGGCTTCATGCGCGGGCGGCTGCGAGATTTGTCCATCACGCAGGGCGATTCAAGAGCCAGATCAAGATCACGCGCGGGGCTCGTACCGTAGACGGCAAGAGCATTCTCGGGCTGTTGTTGCTTGCGGCGCCCAGAGGAGCCACGCTTGAGCTGTCTGCGTCGGGGCCGGATGCGGTCGATGCGCTGGACTCGCTGGCGGCGTTGGTGGCGCGGGGATTCGACGAACCATGACCCGCACGAATGTGCGCCTGAACGGACGGGGCGTCGCGGAAGGGACCGCCATTGGCCGCGCCGTCGTGGCCGTCAGTGACGCTCGGCAGGTGCGCTACCGGCTCGCAGCCGGCCGGGTGGATCGCGAGCGGCAGCGATTGCGGGCGGCCCGGGCGATCACTCGAACCCAACTTGAGGACATCTCGACGCGCGTCTCGCGCACCGTGGGCCAGGCCCAGGCGGCCATCTTCGCCGCGCAGTTGCTGATGCTTGATGACCCGATGCTGGCCTCGAGAGTGGATGAACTGATCCGCACCGAGCGCATCAACGCCGACTGGGCGCTTGAGCGGGCGATGGAGGAACTGCACGAGGTGTTTGCCAGGGAAGGCGATGCCTGGCTGCGCGAACGCATAGGCGACCTCGCCGATGTGGGCGGGCGGTTGCAACGCAACCTGCGTCCGGGTCGCGATCCGCTGGTGTCACTCGTCCAGGAGCTCGATGGCCCCTTGATTGTGGTGGCAGACGAAGTGTCGCCGTCGATCGCCGCTCAGCTCGACTGGACGAAAGTGCGCGGGCTGGTGTGCGACGTCGGCAGCCCGACCAACCACACAGTCATTCTCGTGCGCTCCCTTGGCATCCCGACGGTGGTGGGGCTTGGCAGCGCGACGCAGGTCATCCTGCCTGGACAGACCATCGCGATTGATGGCGCCACGGGCGAAGTGGTGGTGGAGCCCGACCAGCAAGCGCTGGAACGCTGGACGTTGCGGGCACAGCTGGCGACCGCCGCCCTGCGAAAACTCGATGAGTGGCGCGCCGTGCCGGCCGCCACCGCCGACGGTCTGCGGATTCGACTCGACGCCAATCTCGAGATCGCGGAGGAAGTGGGCCGCGTGCTCGACGTTGGCGCCGAAGGCATTGGGCTCTACCGATCCGAGTTCCTGCTCGACCGCGCGCCGGTCGCCGGCGGGCTCCACGAAGACGCCCAGTTCGACACCTACCGCAGGCTCCTTGAAGCGCTGGCCCCACGGCCGGTCACGATCCGTACATTCGACGCTGGCGAAGAGCGATGGGAACGGGCGACGCACGGCCTGGCACACCGCGAGCGGTTCGGCCTTCGGGGCGTGCGCGCCGCGCTCCAGCACGACGATCGATTTCGCGTCCAGATTCGCGCCCTGCTGCGTGCCGCGCCGTTCGGGCAGTTGCGCATCCTGCTGCCGTTTGTGACCTCAGCGGCGGAGTTCCGGCAGGCGCGGGCCCTCATCGCGGAGATCGGCCGTGGCCTGCCAGGCGCAGACGCCGTGCCTGTGGGCGCCATGATTGAAGTGCCGGCGGCGGCCCTGACGGCCGATCGCCTCGCGCGCGACGCTGACTTTCTCAGCGTCGGCACCAACGACCTGATCCAGTACACTTTGGCCATAGACAGGACAGACGAACGTCTGTCGGGCCACTATGAGCCGCGTGAGCCGGCGGTGTTGCGGCTGCTGCGCATGGTGGCGGTGGCCGGCCGGCGGGCGGGCCGTGATTTTTCGGTCTGCGGCGAAATGGCGGCCGACCCGTTGCTGGTGGCACTTCTGGTCGGGCTGGGATACCGGGCGTTCAGCATGACGCCGGCAGCGCTTCCAGTCGTGAAGCGGGGCCTGCGGGCTGTGGACAGCCGCCTCGCGGAACGGTGCGCGCGCCAGGCGATCATTGCCGACGGGGCCGAGGATGTGCACAGACTATTGGCGCCCATCGCAGAAGTGATGCACAAGGCGATTGCGGGTGGGTAGCCGCACAGGAGTGAGGGAACAATGGTGAACGTGATACGGGTAGAGAAGCCTTGGGGCTACGAACTGCACTGGGCGAAGACGGATCGCTACGTGGGCAAGGTCATCCACGTGAACAAGGGTCACGCGCTGAGCCTGCAGTACCACAACGTCAAGGACGAGACGATCTTCCTCTGGTCAGGCAAGATCAAGTTTGAGATCGAAGAGAACGGCAAGCTCGTCGAGCGCGAAATGCTGCCGGGAGAATCCGTGCACATCACGCCGCCGACCGTGCACCGCATGACGGCGATCGAAGACTCGGACATCATGGAAGTCTCGACGCCAGAGCTCGACGACGTCGTCCGGCTACAGGACCTCTACGGACGGAAGACGTAGTCGCCGGGTCTAAAGACCCGGCCTCCATCCGGAAAGACCCGGCGTCCATCCGGAAGGAGGCCGGGTCTTCAGACCCGGCGACATGCATGAACCGATTCAGCTAAAAGGGGATGTCGTCGTCGTTCGGGGCGTCGACCGGGCCCATGTCGTCGGGCATGTCCGAGCCTCCGGAACCGGCGCCCGCTGACGCGTAGCGGTCACGCTGGGGCCGCGCGGCGCGTTCGCCGCCACCACCACCTCCGGCGCCGCCAAGCAGGACCACACGGTCGGCGCGAATTTCAGTCGTCTTGACCTGCTTGCCTTCCTTGTCGGTCCACTCGCGCGTCTGGATCTTGCCCTCGACGTAGATCTGTTTGCCTTTGGTGAGATACGGCTGAATGGACTCGGCCGTTTTGCCCCAGATGACAATGCGATGCCACTGCGTATCTTCACGCTTCTGACCATCGCGGTCTGTGAAGTGATCGGTGGTGGCGATACTCACCGTGGCGACGGCTGTGCCGCCGGTTGTAAAACGCATCTCTGCGTCGCGACCGAGGTTCCCCACCAGAATTGCTTTATTGACACTGCCCATGACCCGTCCTTTGCTCTCTCGCGCGTATACCCCGCGCGTGGGTGGTGCTACTTATTAATACGCGCCAATGCCTGTGTGGCCAGCATGTACGCGCTGCTATCGGGGAATGACCGCCGCACCAGTTCCCAATTCGTCCTGGCACGCGCCGTCTGGCCCAGTTGTTCGTAGGCCAGGCCTTGTTTGTAGATCGCCTGCGGTTCCCAGTCCGTCCCCTTGTGAATTGTAATCACTTGTTCATAGGCTGCAACGGCTTCTTTGAATCCACCTTTGCCGTAATACGACTCGGCGATGTGGAAGCGGGCCTTGGCGGCGTCGGGCGAGGTCGGGAAGATCTTGATGTAGTACTCAAACCCCGTAATCGCCATTTCGAAGTCACCACGGGCGTAATCGCCGAACGCGGAATCAAAGGCGCGTTGCGGGTTCTGCGGTGGGGCGGGCACGGCGGGCGGGGGAGTGGCGACGGGAGGTGTCGCGCCGGTGCCGGCGGCCGCGGCCGCTGACGGATCGGTTGCCGCCGACGCCGCGGTCAGCAGCGTGATGATCTGGGTGAGCAGGGTCCGCTGGGCGGCCAGTTCCTGCCGCATGGTCTCCATTTCGTGCGCTTCCTTGGAGAGACTCACGTTCGTGGCATCGAGTTTCTCGCGCAGGATGCGCGCATTGTCGGTCAGTGCCCCAATCACCAGCCCCTGATCGGCGAACAGTTTGCGCGTCGCGCCGGCCTGCTCGTCCAGTCGCGGACCCACTTTGGCCAGGGCCTCGGACAGCGACGCCACGGCCAGCCGCAATTGCTGCGTCTGCTCCTGGAGCATGCGGACGTCGGCAAACAGTTGCTGGTGCTCGCGATTCTGCGCGGAGGCGACACCGGGCGCTAACGAGCCCGCCACCGCGATCACAAACAGACCGGTGCGGGTCAGTGACCGAACATTCATGACGTCATCCCTTCGCGGACGGAAAGACCTATTTCGCCGTGACGACGAAGTGGCCCCGGCGGTTCTTGGCCCAGGCGGCCTCATCGTGACCGGGGTCAAACGGAAACTCTTTGCCGTAGCTCACCGTGCGAATGCGGTCTGCCGAAATCCCGAGTGAGAGCAGATAACTCTTCGCGGACAGGGCGCGACGTTCGCCGAGCGCCAGGTTGTATTCGGCGGTGCCACGTTCATCGCTATGGCCCTCAATGGTGATGGCCCATGTGGGGTACTTCTTGAGGATGGCCGCGTTGTCGGTCAGCACCTTCTGTCCTTCTTCGTCCACCGAATCACTGTCGTACTTGAAAAACACGGGACCAAGCGGCGCCTGCCGGTTAATTTCATCCGTATCCATGGTCGCGAGCGGGTCTGACGAGACGACGAGCGGCTCTGCGGAGATGACAGGCGGTGCGTCGGGCGCCTGCGGCACCGGTGGGCGTGTGGATGGTGTGCCGCCGGCGCCGGGAAATGCCTGAGGTCCGGGCGGCGGAGTCGTGGGGCTGGTCGCGGGCGGCGTCTTGCCACCGCATGCCGTGGCAAGCGACAGCGCACCAACCACCAGAAGAGACGAGAGCGAGAAACGTGACATAAGCGTGGGATCCTTTTGATCGTTCGACTAGCGAGTTGACCAGCGTGGGTAGCGGTTGTTGCCGGCGTTGGTGATTTGCCGCACGTTTTTTCCGTCGGCATCCATGACGGCGATGTGTTCCTTGCCCCAGCGTGTCGTCACAAACGCAATGTGGCGTCCGTTGGGAGAGACGGTGGGACTTTCATTGGAGCCAGGACCATCAGTCAACTGTACGACGTCGCGGGTGCCGACGTTGACTTTCTTGATCTCGACACCGCCAGGCACTTCGGCGCTGTATGCGATGAAGTCGAGCGCCCACGTGGGACGGTCGGCCTTTCTGGCCTCGCTGGTCATCTTGGTGGCCGGCCCGCCGTCGGCGCTCATGATGTAGATCTGGTTGCTGCCGCCGCGGTCTGACGTGAACGCGATCTGCGTGCCGTTTGGCGACCACGCGGGAGCGCTGTCGTCTGACGGATGCGACGTCAGCCGTCGCATGTCGGTGCCGTCCACCTTGACGACATAGATCTCCCAGTTACCGTCGCGACTGGACGCGTACGCGATGCGGGTGCCGTCGGGCGACCATGCCGGCAGGAAGTTCTGTGCGCGATCAGTGCCGCGAGCCGGCCGGCCGAGCTGCACCTGCACTTCGTACAGCTTCTGCACGTAGATATCGACAAACCCCGACTGGTGAGACTGATACACGATCGCGCGGCTGTCGGGCGACCATGAGGGCGCCAGATTGAGCGAGCCGCGCACGGTCACGCGGCTGGGCCTGAAGCCGTCGTAGTCGGCCACATACACTTCCTTGATCGACCGGGCTTCGATCGTGCCGCCCATCCGTTCACCATCGCGGTCTGAGACAAACGCGAACTTGGTCCGCGCCACACCGTCGAGACCGAATCGTTCCTTGTGCAGTTCGTCGGCGATGGTATGCGCGCAAAGGCGCACGCCTCGCAATGAACAGGTGTATCGCTTGCCGAAGGTCGCCACCTTGCGCTCCACGTTCATCACGCGCACATCGAGTTGCAGGTTTCCGTCGGCCCGCACCACGCTCCCCACCAGCACATCGTCGGCGCCGATCTGGTTCCATGAGTCGTAGGGAAGGGATTCCGCGGGCGCAGACGGCACCTGCGCGGCGCCGGCCTGACTGATCATCTGGAATTCGCGCTCGAACTCGAGGTCCTTCCACAAGACATCGCCGAGTGTCTTGGCCGCATCCTGGAGTTCGGCATCGGCGCCAGTCATGAGGAACGCTGGAATCGCGAGGCGCGGCAGCCGGCCGCTGGCGCCGCCAATACTCGTGCGGATCTCGGTCTGCTGATCGAGCGGCATTGAGGTGACCTCTGTCGTGCCGATCGGCGGGGTCCACGCCGCGAGCGCGGTTCCGCACAGGGCCGTCGCGACAAAAAAAGTAACACGCATCGTTTGTTTGACCTCTATCTTCCCTGGGGGCTGGCAGACCAGCTGGGATATCTGTTGTTGCCGACAAATGTCACCTGTCGCACGTTCTTACCGTCCAGGTTCATCACTGCGATCTGTTCGCCCTTGCCCCACCGGGTGGTGACGAAGGCGATGTGCCGCCCATTGGGCGCCACGGTGGGACTCTCATTCGACGCGCCGTCGGTGAGCTGGTCCACCTTGCGGGTGCCCACGTCAATGCGCTTGATCTCCACGCGGTCGTCAGGCGTCTCGGCGCTATAGACGATGTAGCCGCCCGCCCACGTCGGACGGTCTGCGCGCCGGGCCTCGCTCGTTAACTTCGTCACGGGGCCGCCGTCGGCGCTCATCATGTAAATCTGATTGCTGCCGCCTCTGTTCGAGGTGAACGCGATCTGCAGCCCGTTGGGCGACCACGTGGGCGAACTGTCGGTACTCTTGTCGGACGTCAACCGGCGCATGTCGCTGCCATCCACGTTGACCACGTAGATGTCCCAATTGCCGTCCTGGCTCGAGGCATAGGCGATGCGAGTGCCATCGGGAGACCAGTCGGGCAGGAAGTTCTGGGTGCGGTCGGTGCCGCGCGCCGGACGCACCTGCTGGGCCTGCGCCTCGTAGAGTTTCTGCACGTAGATGTCCACGAAGCCCGACTGATGCGACTGATACACGATGGCGCGGCTGTCGGGAGCCCAGGCCGGTGCCAGATTCAGTGACCCGCGTGTGGTGACGCGGCTGGCCCTGAACCCGTCGTAGTCCGACACATACACTTCCTTGACCGAGCGCGCCTCGATGGTGTCGCCCATGCGATCGCCATCGCGGTCCGACGTGAAGGCGAATTTGGTCCGCGCCACGCCATCGAGGCCGAACCGCTCCTTGTGCACTTCGTCGGCCACCGTATGCGCGCAGAGCCGGAGGCCGCGCAGTGAACAGGTGTAGCGCCGGCCGAACGTGGAGACCTTCCGCTCGACATTCATCATCCGCACGTCGAACTGGATGTTGCCGTCCACACGCCGCACACTTCCGACCAGCACCTCATCGGCGCCAATCTGATTCCAGAGGTCGTAGGGGAGTGACTCGGCCGGCGCGGCAGGAATCTGGCTGACGCCTTGCCGGCTGATCATCAGGAATTCGCGCTCGAACTCGAGGTCGTTCCACAGCACCTCAGCAAGTGTCGCGGACGCCTCCTGCACCTCGGCATCGGCACCGGTCACCAGGAAGGCAGGAATCGCGAGGCGGGGCAGGCGGCCGCTGCCGCCGCCAATACTTGCGCGAATCTCCGTCTGCTGATCATCAAGCGGCACGGACGTGACGTCGTCCGTGTGGATCGCCGGAGCCCAGGCCGCGAGTGTGGTTCCGAACAACGCGGCGGCAACGAGGGCAGTCGCACGCATCGCTATTTGACTCCGTAGTCGAAGCGTAGCCGAACCCGAAGCGTGCTCTCTTTGTAGTCGCGGGGCAGCGGAGGAATCATCGCCAGCCCCACGGCTCGGCGCGCCTCCTGATCGAGGATAAAGCTCCCGCTCGAGGCAACCGGGTCCCGAGCGATGACCTTGCCATCTCTCGCGACGATAAACAGGATCTCGCTCCAGCCCGTTTCCTGCTGGAGGTTGTTCCACACTTTCCGGATCGCGTCTACCATTTGTTTGGTCCAGACAGGATCAAACGTATTGAGGTCTACGACGCCACCCGTGCCGCCGCCTCCGGCCTGCGTCAACCCCTGTCCAATGCCTGTGGCCCCTGTATCGGTCACGGCCGTGCCGACCTGCACGTGTTTTCCGGTGGTCGGCGGCTTCGGGGGAGTCACCGCTGGAGGCGCGGCCTTCTCGGGCACTTTCTCAGGCACCTTCGCCGGAGTGACGGCCTTGGTCGGCGTCGGCATGACGTCTGGTTTTGGTGGGGGCACCGGCTTGACCGGTTCCGGGCGCGGCGGGTCGGGTACGGCTTTCTCAACCGGTCGCCCGGCAATCGGCGCGACTCCCGTCGTCTTTTCGCCAAACGAACCGCCCAGGCTCACCTCAATCACATTCGGCTTGACCGGTTCGCTCGACAACCAATTCGAGGGAATCAGCACGGCGCCGATAAAAACGATCAGGTGGATGGCCAGGGAATATCCAAAGAGCCGCGTCAGCCCTCCGTCGTCTTTCGCACGTGCGTCGATGACGTCGGTGATCGCGCCTCTCACGGGAACTGTCTCCCGTCGGGTGGGGCGGTGGCAATCTGGACCCGGTCCACGCCTCCAGCCTTGAGAGTGTCCAGCACGGTGAACAGGGTCTGCAGTGTGACGTCCGCATCGCCATTGACGTAGACGTCTCGGGTTGGGCGATCCTTCAGCTCCTGCGAAACTCGCTCGGCCAGGAACCGGATTCCGACGCGCAACTTCCCGAGGAGTACAACCCTGTCGCGCTCAAAGCTGAGAGGGACGGTGACGTAAACCGGTTCGGCTTTGATGGGCTGCGCACTGCGCGACTGGGGCAGGCGCACGCCGAAGCCCTGCTGCATCATCGGCGCGCTCACCATGAAGATGATGAGCAGCACGAGCATAACGTCCACCAGCGGCACCACATTGATCTCGGCGAGGGACGTGGAGACACGTTGGCTCCGTCCACGCCGACTGCGACCGCCGCCCTGCGAGACTTGTTCGACCTTTGGCACGGGCGCGCTCCTTCAGGAAAAATTCCGCTCGGCGATGTTCAGGAACTCCATCGAGAAGTCATCCATCGCGGCGGCAAAGCCCTTCACCTGGTACGTCAGGTCGTTATAAAAAAACACCGCCGGGATCGCCGCAAACAACCCGGCCGCGGTGGCCACGAGCGCTTCGGCGATACCAGGGGCCACCACCGCGAGATTGGTCGACCCGGTTTCACCAATGCCCTGAAACGACGACATGATGCCCACGACCGTGCCGAACAATCCGATGTACGGCGTGATTGAAGCGGTGGTCGCCAGGAAACCGATGCGCGATTCCAGGCGGCTTACCTCAACGGTAGTGGCACGCAGGAGCGCACGGTCCAGACTCTCAAGGCTTCGTAGAGTAGGACGCGGGACAGCCGAACCGGGTTTGACTTCACCGGCCGCGCGTAGTTGCGTGTTCAACTCCGCGTATCCCATGTGGAACAGGCCCACGAGGGGACTGGCCACCAGACTGCCGCACACCGAGTGGACCTCGGAGAAGCGGCTGCTCTTGCGAAAGATCTCCAGGAACGTCGCCGTCTGTTTTTCCGCGCGACGGAACTGGCTCCGCTTGTGAAAAATGATGCCCCAGGACAATGCCGAGAACAGCAGCAGAATGACGAGCACCGCCCACGAGAGGGGCGACGCGTCTTTCAGCAGCGAAACGATATCGGTATTGCTCGGGCCGGTGACGGCCGCATCTCCAGCCGGACCCTGGGTTTGAAAAGCCAGGATCAGTGTGCCTAGCGTGCGCAACAAAACCTCCGCCTACACAAGTTGGGGCGCGCTGGGAAGCGCGAGAACAGATTTGAATGTACCACTAGGTCAAAGGGCTGTCAAAGGTTTGATACGATTGGACTTCGTTCAATTCCCATGCTGCGCTTTCTTGCGATTCGTCATCTCGCGGTCATTGATCACCTCGAGGTGGAGTTTGTGCCGGGGCTCACGGTGCTCACCGGTGAAACAGGCGCCGGCAAATCGATGCTCGTGGAAGCCATCGATTTACTCGTCGGCGGACGAGCGAGCGCGGACCTGGTGCGCACCGGCGAGGAGACCGCCACTATTCAAGCGATCTTCGAGCGCGAGGACGGGCGCGAAGTCATCGTCCGTCGCGAGATTTCTTCGCAGGGCCGCAGCCGCGCGTTTATTGATGATGCGCTCGCCACCTCGGCCGCCCTGCGGCAACTGGGCGCGTCGCTCGTGGACCTGCACGGACAGCACGAACACCAGACATTACTGAATCCGCTGGAACACGCCGGACTGGTGGACGCGTACGCCGGGCATCATGAACTGGCCTCTGATGTGGCCCGACTGTTTGCCGAGTGGCGTGCGGCCGCCGGCGCCCTGGAACGAACGCGACTCTCGGAGCGCGAGAAGGCGGCGCGCATCGAGACCGTGACCTTTCACCTTGCCGAACTCGATCGCGTGGCGCCAACGCCGGGTGAGGACGATCGACTCGCCGGTGATCGCCAAGTGCTCGCGAATGTTGACCGCCTCGAACGGCTCTCGACCGAAGCCTACGGCGCTTTGTATGACAAGGAAGGGTCGGCGCTCGAATCTCTGGCGGTCGTCTGGAAGCGGGTTGCCGATCTCGCCGAGATCGATCCGCGATTTGCGCCGTACGTCGATCAGCGCGATGAAGTGAAAGCCCGTCTCGAAGACCTGGCCTTCATGCTGCGGTCCTATGCGGGTGACCTCGACGCCTCGCCCGAACGGTTGCAACTCACCGAAGACCGCCTGGCCGCGATCGAGCGGCTGAAGAAGAAGTACGGACCGACGCTGGACGAGGTCATCGCCTCACGCCAGGCGTTCCATGACGAATTGGCCGCCCTCGAGGCCAACGACGAGCGAGCTGCCGTGCTTGAGCGAGAGGCCGCGGCGGCGGCTGAGAGGTTCCGGCTTCGGGCGCTCGAACTGTCGGCGTCCCGAAAGGCGGCGGGGAAGCGCCTGTCGGCCGCACTCGAGTCCGCGCTCGGTCAGCTCGCCATGCCCAGCGCCCGGGTCGACGTCCGGGTCTCTTCAAGTCCGGACCAGCCAGACACCTGGACCGCCCTCGGAGTGGACGCCGTCGAATTCTTCCTGTCCCCGAACCCTGGCGAGGACCTCCGCCCGTTGGCACGCATTGCCTCAGGTGGCGAGCTCTCCCGCATCATGCTGGCCCTCAAGACTCTGGCCACCCCTGATGTGGCCGGCCGGACGCTCATCTTTGACGAGGTTGATGCCGGCATCGGCGGGGCAGCCGCGGATGCGGTCGGCGCCAGGCTCCAGCAACTGGGCGCGCGGTTCCAGGTCCTGTGTATTACCCACCTGCCGCAGATTGCCTCACGCGGGGTGTCCCACCTCCACATCGCCAAACAGGTCAAACAGGGCCGCACCATCACCGCGGTCTCGCGGCTCGACGGGGAGGACCGCGAACTTGAGATTGCCAGGATGATTGCGGGGCAGGACGTGTCCGCCCCAATCCTGGCGTCCGCCCGCGACATGCTGGCCGCCCGCCGTTTCGTCGAAGATAAAGCAAAAGGCGAAAGCGAAAGTGGGTCGATGGCGAAAGCGAAAGGCAAGCGGCGTGGCGCGTAAATACCGCCTCGAGACCTTCGGCTGTCAGATGAACTTCCACGACAGCGAACGCATTGCAGGACTGCTGGAGGCGGACGGGTTCGAACTGGCTGGCTCAGATGCCGAGGCCGATCTGCTGGTTCTCAATACCTGCAGTGTCCGTGAACGGGCAGAAGACAAGCTCCATCATCGCCTCGCCGAAATTCGAGGCGCGGCACGCGCGGCCGGTCGGCGCCCCACAATCGCGGTCACTGGCTGTGTGGCACAGCAGGAGGGCGCCAAGCTCATCGACAGCGACAAATCCATTGATGTGGTCGTCGGCACCCAGGCCCTCAAGCAGCTCCCGGCCCTTGTGCGTGAGGCCACCGAGCGCCAGGCCAGACTCGTCGATATCCAGCCGTACGACGATGTGTCGTTTCCGTTGGGGGTGGCAAAAGCCTCCGACCCGTCGCGGGCCTGGGTGACCATCATCGAGGGCTGCAACGAATTTTGCTCGTTTTGCGTGGTGCCGTACACCCGCGGCCACGAGCGGATGCGGCCCGTGGCCGACATCCTCGCAGAAGTCGAACGCGCGGCACAGAGCGGACGGGTCGAGGTGCAACTGCTTGGCCAGATCGTCAATCACTACCAGGCGCCCGATGATGCTTCGTGCGACTTTGCGGCGTTGTTGGAGCGGGTGAGTGCGGTGCCCGGCATCAGGCGGATTCGATTTGCGAGTCCCCATCCCAGGCACGCGACCGACCGGCTGATCGCCGCGATACGCGACCTGCCCAAGGTCTGCCGGCACTTCCATCTGCCCGTCCAGTCAGGATCCAATGCCGTCCTTCAGGCCATGCGGCGCCGCTACACGCGCGAGGACTACCTGGCTCTGGTGACAAAGCTACGAGCCGACGTGCCGGGCATTTCTGTCTCAACGGACGTGATTGTCGGGTTCCCTGGCGAGACGGAAAGCCACTTCGAAGAGACCATGGACCTGGTTCGAAGGGTGCAGTTTTCGTCGATGTATTCATTCAAGTACTCGCCCCGGCCGAACACGCTGGCCTTCAAGCGTTTGTCTGATGACGTTCTGGAGTCCGACAAGACGCGCCGGATCATGGCCCTCCAGGCTCTGCAGGCGGAGATTCAGCTCGGCCTTTATCAGCAGCAGGTCGGCTCGGTCGTTGAGGTTTTGGTGGAATCAAAATCACGTCGCAGGGATTGGGAGCTGGCGGGGCGCACCGATGGCTGGGTGCTGGTCAATTTCTCCGGCTCTGAAGAGTTGATTGGCCAGTTTGTTCAGGTGCGGGTGACGTCGGCCGCGCCGAACAGCCTGCGTGGGGAAGTCGCGGAGGTCGCGCATGCTCATTGAGATGTCGGTCAAGGGACTGATGGTGGACCCGCTGACCAACCTGCCGATCATCATTCTGCGAGACGAGGCGAATGAGCGGGTGCTGCCGATCTGGGTCGGTCCCGTTGAGGCCAACGCGATCGCCCTCCAGATGGAGAACGTCGCGACGCCTCGGCCGATGACCCACGACCTGCTGCGGCAGCTTCTTGAGGGGATGGGTGGCCGGTTGAACCGCGTCATCATTCACGAACTGCGGGAGAGTACTTTTTATGCTTTCCTCGAGGTCATTCGCGACAACGAGCGGTTGCTGATTGACGCCCGCCCGAGTGACGCCCTGGCGCTCTCACTTCGGGCCAAGGTCCCCATCTTCGTCAACGAGAGCGTCTTCTCGAACGTCCAGGCGGTGGATGTGGGACCGCAACACGTCGATCAGGAGCGATTACAGCGCTGGCTTGAGAGCCTGGATCCGGATGATCTTGGCTACAAGATGTAGTGGGTGTATCATCAACGCGGCGGATTGCCGGCGCGCAGGCTGACCGTTCCAACAACATGATTATTGCCATTGCCAACCAGAAGGGCGGCGTCGGCAAAACGACCACCGCCATTAATCTGGCGGCAGCGTTTTCCCTTCGGGGCCAGCGTACGCTTCTGGTCGACCTCGATCCCCAGGCCAACAGCACGATGTCCTACGTGGACGTGGCGACGGTGGAGCGTTCGGTCTACGACGCGATCACCGATCCCGCGGTCGCGATCCAGGACATCGTCAAGGCGTCTTCCCATCCGAATCTGTGGGTGGCACCGTCGCGCATCGCGCTGGCCAAGCTCGAGGGGAAGCTGTCGGGCGAGCTCGACTCGCACTTCCGGCTCAAGGACAAACTCGCGCCGATCATCAACGACTACGAGGCCATTGTCATCGACTGTCCGCCGGCGCTGGGGTTGCTGACGGTCAACGCACTCGTGGCGGCCACGCACCTGTTGATTCCGATTCAGTCGTCGTACTTCGCACTTGAGGGCACGGACGATTTGCTCGAGACGATTGAGAAGGTCCGTATGCGGGCCAACACCGACCTTCGGATTCTCGGCGTGGTCATTACCATGCACGACAAACGCACGGCCCTGGCGAAGGACATCCGTGCCCAGATCGACAAGGTCTTTGGCAAGAAGGTGTTCAAGACGGTGATTACGAAGAGCGTCAGGCTGGAGGAAAGTCCGGCGTACAAAGAGTCCATTTTTAAGTTCGCACCAGAGTCGTCTGGCGCGACAGAGTATTACCGGCTTTGCGAGGAGGTGTTGGATCGTGTCTAAAAGAGGCCTGCCAACCAGTCTGAAGATGCGTCATGACGAACACTACGTGGACGCGCTGACCAACTCGGCGGGCACGCCGATCGGCCGGATGATTCCCATCGACGAGATTGACCCCAACCCGGATCAGCCGCGCCAGGTCATGGGCGACCTGTCGGAGTTGATGGCGTCCATTGCCGAGAAGGGAATCATCGAGCCGCTGATCGTCCGCCAGCGCGGCGGCCGGTACCAGATTGTTGCCGGCGAGCGCCGGTATCAAGCCTCGGTCCAGGTGGGGCTCCGCGAGCTGCCGGTCGTCATTCGCGATGTGGACGACAACGAGATTGTGGAAGTCGCGCTCGTTGAGAACATCCAGCGCAAGGACCTGAGCGCCTTTGAAGAAGCCGAGGCGCTCCATACACTGGCCGAACGCTGCGGATACACCCACGAAGATCTCGCACGGCGGATGGGGAAGTCGCGTACCAACGTCACGGAGTCTCTGGCGCTCGCGCAGATGCCCACAGAGGTCAGAAATCTCTGTCGGCTGGCCGACATTTCCTCTAAGTCGTTGCTTTTACAGATAGTTAGGCAACAGGACCCACAGAAAATGATCGCGTTAATAGAGCGATTGACCAGGGATGGCGGCGGTGCCGCTGTAACGCGTGAACAGGCGCGGAAAGTGGCCGCAAAACCGAAGCCTGGTCGTCCCAAGGCGTTCGTCTTCAAGTACCTTCCGCCGGCAAAAACCTTTAGTCTGAAGCTCCAGTTCAAGAAGTCTGAAGTGGACAAGACGGAAGTCATCGCCGCACTCGAAGGCATCATCGCCGACCTCCGAAAGAGTTGAGACGCGACCCGAAACATAGCGCGGCATTGGGTCTCAAGGCCGCGATGTCCGGCGCGCTTGAGACCCAGCGCGCCCTACGAGGACACGCATTTCGTAGCGCGGCCTGGTTCTCAAGGCCGCGGACACACGCGCGCTTGAAGTTCTGTGCGCGTCACGGAGTAGGCCGGGCGCATAGTTATACACGCGGCCTGCATACGACTCAGGCCGGAAGCCCAAGCCACAAGCACCCGCAGGGCTATGAATCAGCAATAATAGATGACATAATATGTCTTATCAGACATTGAATATATTGTTCGGGGTTGGTGCCTGTGCATGAATTGCGGAGCCACTTCCAGCGTGATATCGTCTCAAACCAAGCCTGAATGCGGACCCTCGACCGCTACCTGATTCGCGAAACTCTCGGCCCGTTTGCGCTGGCCCTGGCCCTGTTCACGTTCCTGCTCTGGGTCCAGCCGATGCTCAAAACGGCTGAGATGTTCATTGCCAAGGGCGCGCCCATCCAGACCATCGGGTACCTGTTGCTGACCCTGCTGCCGCAGGCACTCGGCATTACGGTGCCCATGGCATTCCTGGCCGGCGTCGTCATGGCCCTGGGACGGTTCTCAGGCGACCGCGAGGCTGTGGCCATGATGGCCTGCGGCGTCAGCCCCGTCCGCCTGATCCGGCCGATGATGCTGCTCGCGGCCGTCGCCGCCGGCGCCACCTTCTACGTGCTGGTCTGGCTCATGCCCGACGCCAACCAGTCGTTCCGCGACGTGACCTTCCAGCTCATGAAAAAAATGGCGGCGGAGGACATCCGGCCCCGCCTGTTTTATGAGGGCTTCACCGGGCGCGTGATTCTGATCGGCGAACGAAAGACCGATGGCGGGTGGACCGAGGTCATGGTGGCAGACACCTCGGTGGCCGGCCGGCCTTCCATCCAGCTCGCCCAGGAAGGCCGTCTGGTCGCCGACGAGCCAGCCAGGCTCGTCAACGTCATCCTGTCCGAGGTGGCCAGTTACCGGCCGCTCGACAGCGGCAACGAGTACCAGATTCAGCGGTCGAAGGAAGAAGTGGCCCACATCGACCCTACGTCGGTGTTCGGCGACGGCGCCTCGCCTGGCCGCGGGTTCAACGAGCTGACCATGGCCCAGCTCGACGCCCAGGCTGCCGAAAAGGTGGCGGCCGGCCAATCGCCGCACAACGAGATCATGTACAAGCACCAGCGGTTCGCCTTTCCGCTGGCCTGCCTCGTCTTCGCCATCGTCGGCGTCGCGCTCGGCGTCAGCACCCGCAAGGACGGCAAACTCGCCGGGTTCGCCATCGGCATCGGCGTGATCATGGCCTATTACGGCATCATGACCCTGTTCGACGGACGGGCCAAAGGCGGCGCGTTCCCGGCTCTCTGGGCCCGATGGATGCCGAACATTATCCTCGGCGTCGTCGGCGTGGCCCTTCTGTGGTGGCGCACGCGGGGCGCCATGCCAATGCCGGCCTGGCTCGCGGTTCGGTGGCCGGCAATCCTCACACCACGAGCGATCGCGGCAGCTGCGGGCCCCGGCAAGGTCGTGCTGGTCATCCGCTATCCGCGGCTGTCGCTGCCCCGTCCCAGCCTGATGGACGTCTACGTCGGCCGCAAGTACCTGCGCACCGTGATTCTGGCGTTTGTGGGTCTGATGGCCCTGTACTACATCGGCGAGTTCATCGAGTTGTCCGAAAAACTCTCGAAGGGACAGGCGACGATGCCGATGATCGCGCAGTATTTTTACTACGCCACACCGAAGTTCATCTATTTCATCGTGCCTCTGGCGACGCTTGTGGCCGTCCTGACCACACTCGGTGGATTGGCCCGCACCAATGAATTGACGGTCCTTCGGGCCTGCGGCATCAGCCTCTACCGGACGGCGGTGCCTTTGCTGGCGTTGGCCCTCATCTCGAGCGGCTTGATGTTTGCCCTCGAAGACCGGGTCATGGCGCACTCGGAACGTCAGGCCGAGGTGCTGCGCAACGAGATTCGCGACCGGCCCCAGCGCACATTCAACGTGGCGAATCGCTCGTGGATGATTGGCCGCGGCGGCGAACTCTATCACTACGCCGTGTTTGACGTGCGCGCGAAGACGCTGCACCAGTTGTCGATTTTCAAGACCGCCCGCAACCCATACCGGCTCACATCGCACACGTTCGCCACGCAAGCGGTGTTCATCGACGGAGCATGGCAGGCCACAGACGGATGGGAACAGACGTTTGACGACAAAGGCCGGGTGCGTCGCACGGCATTCAAGTCCGAGGCACTCCCGCTTGAGGAGCCGGGCTTTTTCGGCGCCGAGCAGTTTGAAGCGGAGTTCATGAGTTACGGGGAGCTTCAAACGTATATCGAGGAACTCGACCAGAGCGGCATCAGCTTTGCCGCGCACAAGGTGGAACTGCAACGCAAGGTGGCGTTTCCGTTTGTCACGATGGTCATGACACTGATCGCGATTCCGTTTGGTGTGACACTCGGCCGCCGCGGTGCGCTCTACGGTATTGGATTGGCGATTGTGCTGGCCGTCGCCTACCTGCTCGTCTCGACGCTGTTCATCGCGTTCGGCGTGGCCGGCTGGCTGCCTCCGGTGCTGGCCGCCTGGGCGACCAACATCGTTTTTGCCGCCGCTGCGCTTACCGCGTTGTTGACTGTGCGGACGTGATGGGCTGCCCCGCGGCCTTCATCACGAGCGACAGGCCCGAGATCCACACGCGGCCCGCCGACCCCGGGCGCGTGTGCCAGGTATCCACCACGAGCGACAGCGATCGGACGAGCTCAAGCGGCGGTGTGGCCGCCAGCCCCACACCGACCGCCGCAAAATCCTGAAGGTCGATGGTGACCGTACGGGGCGTGGCATCGACATAGACAGACCGCTGCCACCGGTCACCGTCCACGCCTCGCGGCACCCGCCACTGCATCGATACGCGCATGGGCGGCTCCGCCCGAAGAGTCATCGTCACCGCGTCGAATCGATCCTGGCCCGATAGCGGGGTACGCCATCGCTGCGTACTGTCCACTGGCTCGGCCGGGCGCCAGTGAAAAGGCGAGCCCCACTTCCCCTCCGGTGGCGGTCAGTTCGCCGGTTGAAGGCTCGTGCCGCTCGATGGCCCACAAGGCAGGGTCGTTCAACGCTTTCACAATGACGGCGTCGCCGAGCGCGTGAACGGTGGTTGTTGGCGGAGGCGCCGACGTGCCCACGCGGATGGCATTGGTGACAATCCACGGCAGCGCGCGATTCGGAAGCCTGACTTCGGCTCGATAACTCGCCGGCGCGCCGTTGTGGATGTACACGGCACTCCCCCGGCCCGACGCCACTTCTTCGCCGCCCCGCAGCAACACGACGACGGCGTCGCTGGGCTCGGGCACGGTGGCCTGCAGCGTCACGGGCTGATCGGTACTGACAGACTCCCCCATCGCCCAGGACATGGCGTCGTGCGACGCGGTGAACGAGACTCGCCCAGGCGAGGCGATGGCGCGGACGACGGAGTACGTGCGGCCACTGCGCAGGGCCCCGAGGATGACGCCGGCGTCACTTGCCGCCTGTTGCGTGAGCGGCTGTGACAATTCGATCCCCTGCACGACGGTGCCAAACATATCCAGGTAGCTGGGGCGCGCAAGGATGGTCGACGCGTTTCGGGAATCGCCGGACCCATCGGACTCATCGGGGCCGACACGCGCGTGCGCATCAATCCCTGCCAGGCCGACGACCGGACCTTCGCTGGCGAGCGCATCCCAGCGATGGAGCGATGCCGCCGGGCGGTCGAATAGCGCCGCGATCGCTTCGGAGGGACGAATGAGGTAGTGGCCTATTGTCCGCGCGAGGATCGCCGGCGATTCGTCGCGCCATTCGGAGTCGGCGTTGAGCCATTCCACGCCATCCGCGCCGGTGGTGTCTCCACGCCACTTCAACCCGGGCTTTGGAGAATCAGGATGTGCGATCACCACCCATCCCCCCATGCGGTGTACGTCTTCGATGGTGTCGCGCGCTTCACCACCGAGAGGAAACGGTGACCCTGTCGTGAGGCCGAGCGCAACCAGGTGGCCTGATGTGGTGGAGATCTCGACGGCGTCGATGATCAACACTCCGTGCCGATAAAACGGGGGATCCGGCGTCCGCGTGGCATCTCCATGATCGGAGAGCACCACGAACTGGAGGTTCGCCGACGCCGCAGCACGCGCCACGTCGTCTGGGCTGCCGCTGCCATCCGACCGATTTGTGTGGACGTGAAAGGCGCCGAACACGGTCGTCGGTTGCACGGGCGAGAGCGTCCGGGAGGCGGACGGCAGCGTCACGCCGACGTACACGACAACGGCGGCCCCGAGGGCCGCCGCTGTGATGAGTATTGTCTTTCGGATGGGGCGCATGACGGCTTCGTCTGTGGCCCCGCGGTGAACGTCAGATCCCGGCGTCGGCCTTCAGCGCTGCGGCCTTGTCGGTGCGTTCCCACGTGAACTCCGGCTCGGTGCGTCCGAAGTGCCCGAACGCCGCCGTCTTGCGATAGATCGGACGACGGAGATCGAGGTGGCTGATGATGCCCTTTGGCGTCAGGTCGAAGTGCTTCTTCACCAGCTCGGCCAGTTTCTCTTCCGAGACCTTGCCGGTGCCGGAGGAATCCACCAGCACGGAAACGGGTTCGGCGACGCCGATCGCGTAGGCCAGCTGCAACAGCGCCTTGCTGGCCAGGCCTGCGGCCACGATGTTCTTCGCCACGTACCGCGCCATGTAAGCGGCCGAGCGATCCACCTTCGTCGGATCCTTGCCCGAGAATGCGCCACCGCCGTGCGGCGCCGCGCCGCCGTAGGTATCCACGATGATCTTGCGTCCGGTGACGCCGGCATCGCCATGCGGGCCGCCAACCACAAACCGACCCGTAGGGTTGATGTAGATCTTCGTGTTCGCGTCCATCAGGTTGGCCGGGATGCTCGGCTTGATGAGCTTCTCGGTCAGATCGCGGTGCAGTGTCTCGTTGTCCACCTCGGCCGAGTGCTGGGTGGAGACCACCACGGCGTCCACACGCACAGGCGTATCGCCGTCGTACTCGACAGTGACCTGAGACTTGCCGTCCGGCCGCAGGTAGGTCAGCTCGCCGGAGCGGCGCAGGGTCGAGAGTCCTCGTGTGAGTTTGTGCGCCAGCATGATCGGCAGCGGCATCAACTCGGGCGTTTCGGTGCACGCATAGCCGAACATCAGGCCCTGGTCGCCGGCGCCGCCCGTATCCACACCCTGGCCGATGTCGCGCGACTGCTCATGAATGGACGAGAGCACCGCGCACGTTTCGGCGTCGAATCCGTACTTGGCGCGGGTGTAGCCGACGTCGGTAATCACTTCGCGGACCACGCGCTGTGTATCAATGGTGCAGGAGGTGGTGATCTCCCCCGCCACCACCACCAACCCGGTGGTGACCAGCGTTTCGCACGCCACGCGCGCGATCGGATCCTGCGCGAGAATCGCGTCGAGAATGCCGTCTGAAATCTGGTCGGCGATCTTGTCGGGGTGACCCTCGGTCACCGATTCGGACGTAAATAAATGACGGCCAGCGCGTCCCATCCAGGAACTCCTCACGTTAGGGCCGCGCGACGGCCCGGGAAAAGCACAGCGTACCAGACGCTTCTCGTACGGGTCAATCGGGAAAGGCTCCGCACACCTAGCGGCGCGGGTGGAACGCGTCGTACACCTGACGGAGCCGCACCTCCATCACGTGCGTATAGATTTGGGTCGTGGACAGATCCGCGTGCCCCAGCATGGTCTGGATCGCGCGCAGGTCCGCGCCGCGCTCCAGCAGATGTGTGGCGAACGAGTGCCGAAGCACGTGCGGGCTCAGATGCGTCTTGAGACCGGCCGCGTCCCCGTAGTCCTTCAAGATTTGCCAGAAGCCGCCCCGGCTGAGCCGCCGGGCTCCGCGCTGGCTCACAAAAAGCCACGCGGGGTCTTTCTTTTTCACGAAGGCGGGTCTCGCCTCTGACAAATACTGTCGCACCCACCCGGCGGCCACATCGCCGAGCGGAACAATCCGCTCCTTGCTGCCCTTGCCCAGGCATTGGACATACCCCTGGTCGAGGCGTACGTCGGCCATGCGCAGACTCACGAGTTCCGAGACACGGAGGCCCGTCGCATAGAGCACTTCGATCAGGGCGCGGTCGCGAAGCCCGCCCGGGGTAGACACGTCGGGCGCGGCCAGCAACGCATCGACCTCGGCCATCGAGAGGAACCGCGGCAGTGACAGGAACGCCTTCGGCGCGTGGAGGTCATCCGCCGGGTTCTCGCCAATGTCACCGCGACGGCGCAGGTGCAGGTAGAATCCGCGCACCGAGGCCACCAGCCGGGCTGTGGAACTCGGTGACAGCCCGCCCGCCATCGCATCGCGCACAAATCCTTCCAGGTCACGGCGGTCCAGGTGCACGATTTCCCGGCCAAGGCCTTCCGCGAACACGCGCAAACGCGCCAAATCCCGGCCATACCCATCCAGTGTGTGCACCGACAGGCGCCGCTCCACCTCAAGGTGCCTGAGATAGGTGACGATGGTGTCCGGGGTCATTGTCGAGTACTCTACGCACTTTCGGCGTTTGTGTAACTCATGGCCTACCAATCCAAGTGGCAGTATCTTCCGACCGAAGCCATCAACAGCGCCTCGATGGCACTCGACAGGATGCCCGTGCTCGAGATTGTCGATCTCGTGCTGGCCGAAGACAAGAAGGTGGTCGCGGCCGTCCAGAAAGAGCGGGAACGCATCGCTCACGGCATCGACATCATCACCGCCGCGCTTAAGAAAGGCGGCCGCCTGGTGCTGGTCGGCGCGGGCACAAGTGGCCGGCTCGGGGTGCTTGAGGCGGCCGAGATGCCGCCGACCTTCAGCACAAAACCCGAACTGGTGCAGGCCATCATGGCCGGCGGCCAGGAAGCGATGTTCCGCGCGCGTGAGGGCGTGGAGGACAACTTCGAAGAAGGCGGCCGCAGCATCGCCCGGTTGCGCATCGGCAAACGCGATGTGGTGATTGGCGTGTCGGCCAGCGGAATCACGCAGTTCGTGAGGGGCGCGCTCACCGTGGCCCGCAAGAAGGGCGCGCGCATCATCTTTGTCACGTGCTGGCCCGGCACCGAACTCCAGAATTTTGTGGACCTCATCATCGCGCCGTCGGTGGGGCCCGAAGTGATTGCGGGGTCCACGCGGCTCAAGGCCGGCACCGCCACCAAGATGGTGCTCAACATGCTCACCACGGTCTCGATGGTCCGCATCGGCAAGACCTACGGCAACCTGATGGTGGACGTGAAGACGGGCTCGGACAAACTCAAGGACCGCGCGCAACGCATCGTCTCCATGGTGACGGGCGCGGATCCCGACGAGGCGAAGGCGTTGCTGTTGCGCGCCAAATGGAACGTGAAGATCGCCATCGTCATGAAGAAGGCGGGGTTGTCGGCGGCGCAGGCCGGCGCACGCCTCCGGCGCGCCCACGATTCCATTCGCGAAGCGCTCGGCGAAGACATCGACGTACCGATTTAGTTCTTCGTGTTGGTTCGCGGCGCTCTGAGTCGCGCGGCAGCGGCCCGGTCGAGAATCACGAGCACATTCGGGTGCGCCTGCAGCAGTGAAGCCGGTACGCGCGTGGTGATTGGCCCGGTGAGCGCGCGCGCCACCATTCCGGCTTTCGCGGCCCCCGTCACCAGCAGAATGATCTGACGCGCGCCCAGGATCGTGCCCATGCCCATCGACAGCCCATGGGTCGGGACGGACCGCCAGTGTCCACCAAACAGTCGGGCGTTGGCCCGGCGCGTGGCGGGCTGCAACGCCACGCGGTGCGTGCGGGCCTGCAGTTTGTCTGCGGGTTCGTTGAACCCAATGTGGCCATTACGTCCCAGGCCGAGCACGATTACGTCGAGGCCGCCGGCACGTGTGATGCGTTGCTCGTAGCGCGCGACCTCGCGCCGCCAATCGGTCGAACGACCATCGGGCAGATGCGCTCTGCGCGACGACAGATTCACGTGATCGAATAAGTGCGCCTGCATGTACGACCGGTAACTGCCGGCGTCTCCCCTGCCCAACCCGGCGAACTCGTCGAGGTTGAATGTGGTGGCGCGGGAAAAATCGGCGCGGCCGGCGCGGTACGCACGCACGAGGGCGCGGTACATCGGTATGGGCGTGTCGCCAGTGGGCACGCCAAGCACGAGTGCCGGTTGCCGGCGCAGGTGATCCAGCACGCGTGAGGCGGCAGCAGCGGCGGCTCGAGCAGCAGTGGTGCAGGTAATTACGTGCATCGTGGAGTGGAAAGTAGACACTTATTCGTCGAGATACGTGGGCAGCACCAGCGCATCACTCGCGGCCGCCAGGGCAAGAGAGACGGCGCCTGTGGCAGGCTCCCCCAGCAATGGTGTCACAACCATGCCGGGCCAGCGGCCGGTGAGGTGCGCTGCCACACGCTGGCGCAGTCGGGGCGCGGCCTTGAACATCCCGCCGGCAAGAATCACGGGCCCGTGCGAGAGCCGCAGCATGTGGCACACCGACAGTGCCGCGAGCCCGAGTTCGCGTGCGCCGGTGTCGATCAAATACAACGCGATCTCGTCGCCTTCGGCGGCCGCGGCCTCGACGTGAGGTGCAATCGCGGCGACCGTGGCAGGCTCAAAGGTGCGGTGGTAAATCTCGCGCACCAGATCCTGCGACCGCGCCACGCCGAAGTGCGCGAGCACCCGCGCGGTGAGTTGTGTGTGAGGCCCCCGGCCGTCGGCCGAACGCACCACAGCACGCAAGGCCTGTCGCCCCAGCCAATAGCCGCTGCCTTCATCGCCCAGCAGGTAGCCCCACCCTCCCGCCCGCGCGGCCCGGCCCTCACGATTGCGGCCGTAGGCGATCGACCCGGTGCCGGCAATGATCACCACGCCGGGCGCTCCAGGCAGACCGGCTTCAAGGGCAATGAGTGCGTCGTTGACCACGATCATCTGACTGTGCGGGGCGACTCGGGAAAGAATGGCCAGAGCCGCTGATTGATCCGCCGCGCGGTCCACGCCGGCCATGCCGAGGCACACGACCGTGGGGGGGGCCGAGAGACCCGATGTCACCTCGGCGATCACCCGGTGCAGCACCCGTTCGACCTGGACTTCTCCCGCATGTTGCAGATTGGCACCGGGGCCGCGCGATTCGGCCAGCACCCGGCCGTCGCGGTCCGCAAGCTGGCACACGGTCTTGGTACCGCCAGCGTCGATGCCGAGGACGAACACGCCAACAGCCTACTCCATCACCCTGCCCATCGGCGGCTTGACACGTCGCGGGGCAGAACTGGTACCTTCGGCTCTCTGATGTCTGATCTGTTTGCGCGCGGCCGGGCGGTCATGAAGGACGCGCAATTGGCGGGCGCGTTTCCCGCCGCCGTTTGCGAAGTGGGTCGTGCAGCCGGTCCGGTCTGGGCCGAAGCATTCGGCCGCCTGTCGTATGACGACGACGCGACCGCGACAACCACGGAAACCATATTTGATTTGGCCTCGCTGACGAAGGTCATGGTCACGACGTCGCTGGTGATGGCACTCGTGCGCCAGGGGACGTTGTCGGTTGAGACGCGCGTTGCCGATGTGGTGCCCGGTTGGCGCGGCGCCGATCGCGCGGGCATTACCGTCGGTCAACTGCTCGATCACTCGTCCGGCCTGCCTGCACAGGTCCGCCTTCCGGCATCCGCGCGAGTCCGCGAAGAGGCGCTCGCCGTGTTGTGCGCCGTTCCGCTCGAACGGCCGCCGGGCGCCGCCGCGGTGTATTCGGATGTCGGGTTCATGCTGCTGGGCCGGCTGATTGAGATCGCCGCCGGTCATCCACTCGATGCCCTCTGGCGCGAATTGTGGAGCGCGCGTCCCGGCGCCGATGCTGTGGGCGCGTGGCTCGGGTTCACGCCAGGCGCTTCGCAGCGGCCCTTCATCGCCCCCACAGAATCTAGTGCCGAACGTGGCGGCGTCCTGCAGGGCGTCGTCCACGATGAAAACGCGGACGTGCTCGGCGGTGTGGCGGGACATGCGGGTCTGTTCGGAGCCGCACCTGCGGTGGGCGTCTTTGCATCCTGGGTACTCCGGTCGTTCCACGAGTCCACTTGGCTCGCGACGCCAGAATTGATGCGACAGTTTTCCGCCCGCGGCGTGGTCCCGGGAAGTTCGCGCGCACTGGGATGGGACACCATGCTTCCCACATCGTCGTGTGGATCGCTCATGTCGCCGACGGCGATTGGGCACACCGGATTTACGGGTACATCGCTGTGGATCGACTGGGAGCGCGACGTGTATGTAGTGCTGCTGACGAACCGCGTCCATCCGACGCGCAAGAACGAGCGCTTTCTGCCATACCGCGCGCGGTTTCACGACGCGGTGATGACCGATCTCCGCCTATCGAAGAGTTAGAGACCGCCGCGCCCGCGACCCGGCACCGGAGCGGGAATGCCGCCGCCGCGGCCCGGGGGCACTTCGACGCCTCGCCCTGGTCCGCCGCCCCGTGGGCCCACAGGTCCTCCGCGAGGGTCACCCGGGCCACCAGTTCGGCCATCACTCCCGATCGGACCGCCGCGGCCGTCACGGCCACCGCCAGACTGGCCGGCCTGCCCCGCGCCGCCGGCGCGACCCATCAGGGCTTGCGCATACTGCACAGTAAACGGCCAGTCGATATATCGCTGCTGATTCAGGTACACACGGATGGAGGTATTGGTGCTCTTGCTGTAGACGCCGCCGATGGACCCGACAATCTGCGTGCCCGAAGGCGCGCCGCGTCCAGTCTGCGGTGCTGAACCTCCGGCACGTCCGGCACCGCCTGTGGGCTGTGTGCCTCGTCCGGCCGCCCCCGTCGGCTGTCCCGCCGGCAGCAAGCCGAAATCGCCCCCGGTGATCGGATCCTTGTATTTCTTTCGGAGGAACTTCCCTGTGTAGAGCACCTCGATGTCGCTGGGCAGCAGGTTGTTGTTCTTGCGCGAATACAGGACCAGCGCCCGCGCGTACTGGTTGCCCCGGAAGATCAACTCCTCTTCCTGCTCTCGAATCGCCTGCGTGCGCCAGGCGGGTAACAAGGCGGACATGCCCACCGCCATGATGGCCATCACGACGAGCAGCACGACCATCGTGAAGCCCTCAGCGTCCAACCGGGAGCAGGGGCGATCGGACAGGCGTTTCACGTCCTGACAATCTTGACCCACTATGTCCATGAACGTAATATCCTTGAGGTCTCGCATGGTACCACACGCCCTTTCAGTGCCCCGCCTCGCCCGCCGCTTGAGGCTGGAGGTGCCCCGGGCCACAATCGCGATGGCCACGTTGGTCCTCATCGCCTCGGCCGCGTGCGACAAGGTGCCCCTGACTGCGCCTGCGGGAACCGTCATCACGCTGGTCGCCTCCACCAACGTGCTGCCCATCAACGGCAGCACTGATCTCATCGCCGTCCTCATCGAGAACGGCACGACCGGCACGGGCACGGGCGGCGCGGCCACACCCTCTGCCGGAACGCCCGTCCACAACGGCACACTGGTCACCTTTACGACGTCGCTCGGGCGGATTGAGCCTGCCGAGGCGCGGACGTTGAATGGCAGCGTCACCGTCAAGCTCGTCGCCGACGGACGATCCGGCACGGCCACGATCACGGCGTTCTCGGGGAGCGCGACCAAGGCGCTCGACGTCAAGATTGGCGCGGCGGCCGCAGAGCGTGTGGCGGTGACGGCTTCGTCAACCACCGTGCCCGCCGGCGGGGGCACGGTCAGCATTTTCGCGCGGGTCGAAGACGTCAACGGCAATTCCCTGTCGGGTGTGCCCGTGTCGTTCACCACCACCGGCGGAACGTTAAGTGCCGGCTCTGCCCTGACGAGCGACAGCGGCGTGGCCTCCGTGTCACTGTCCACCAACACCGCAGCCGAGGTGACGGCCAGTGCCGGCGGCAAGACAGGTTCGGTGGAGATCACCGTTCGCACGCGCTCGAAGATCACGCTGACGCCGCCCTCCGGTACGGTCTTCGTCGGCGCGGCGGCCTCGTTCGTGATCACCCCGGACGCCGCCGTGGCGTTCAAGGACGTGACGATCGATTTCGGCGATGGCGAGTCGGTGCCGCTCGGCGCCATTTCGTCACCGACCACCGTGGCCCATTTCTATTCCGAAGATGGCGTGTTCCAGGTGTCCGTGATTGGCACCGATGTGGACGGAGGCTCCGCACAAGCCGCCGGGAGCGTTGGGGTGATCCCCATCACGTTCTCGGTGACGAGTTCGAAGTCGGCCGAGGTCGTGAACGTCCCCTTCCTGTTTACCGTCAGTGGTATCCCGGCCGGCGTTCCGATCAATCGGTACATCTGGGATTTCGGCGACGGACAGGGGCAGACCACCACAACCCCGACCGCGAGCCACGCCTACCAGGCCCCCGGTCTCAAGACCATTACGGTGACTGTGGTTCCCCGGTACGGAGAATCAAGGACAGCGTCGTTTCAGGTCCTGGTCAATCCCTGACACGACGGCACGTTGATGTGACGAGCGTCGAGGCGGTCATTCACACAGACGGGCGTGCCGAACGGCCTCTTGAATGGCCTGAAGTCCTCTTCCTCGCGTCGTTCATTCCACTGGCGATATTTTCGTGGGTCGGCATCCTGCTTGCGGGATTCGGCGCCTTCACAGGCTGGCGACTCGCTGTGGCCGGTGGAGTGCTCAGTGCCCTCGCGCTGGCCGCCGCCTGGCGCGACATCCGCGGTGCCGGGCCCATTCAGCGCGTGCCGCGGGCCACATGGATGGCGTTGGGGCTCGTCGCGGCCATATCCACGACCCTGCTCTCGCGCCCCGGCGAGTATCTGATCGAAGGCGCCGACGCGTCGGTCTACCTGGCCACTGGCCACAGCATCGCGCGCACCGGGAGCATCACCACGCCGGACCCGGCCATCGGGCTGATGCCGCAAGAACTGCGCCTGAGCTTCTTTCGTGTCGCCAGGGGGCTCCGGCAACATGAGGCACGGCTGCCGGGCGGCCTTCGTATTGGTGCAGATGACCGCGTCAACCCCGGGTTTTTCCATCTGCTTCCGGTCTGGGTGGCGATCGGCGTGGCGGCGGCCGGTCCTGCCGCCGGATATTTCGTCAATGTGATTCCGGCGATCTTCGGCGTGATCGCCGTATTTCTGATCGGGCGACGCCTGTGGTCACATCGCGCGGGCCTGGTGGCCGCAGCGCTGCTCGCCGTGAACTTCGGCCAGATCTACTTTGGCGGGCTGGCCGCGTCGGAGATGCTGACCCAATTCATGGGCATGTCGGGCATTCTCTTTACCATCATGGTCTGGGATCTGCGGTTGCGGGTTGCCGGCGCCTGCGCGGGCGTGGCGATTGGCCTCGCGGCCTTTACGCGCGTCGATGCGCTGCTCCTGATGGTGCCGCTCGCCGCGCTGTGGCTCATCCAGGCGCGGCGCTCAAAAGCGCTCGGGCGCGCGTGGTCCTGGTACGCGACCCTGCTCATCCTGGTATCCGGCCACGCGGTTGCCCACGCTGAGACTGTCGCGGCCCTCTACTCACGGCGGCTGTTCGGTGACGGTGTCGCGATGCTCGAACGCGCGGCCACTCCCCTGCTGGTGGTCGCAGGCGTTCTCGCGGCGGGCGGGCTTGCCCTCGTCATTATGAGGTTTGGTCGTCGCAGCCTGGTCTGGCTGGGCTTGGGCGGCGTCGTCACGGCGATCGGGGTGATCGTCATGTTGCCGCCGGTCGTGCAGATGATCGGTCGGCTGATCTCCCCCGTCGGGGCGATCGCAGCGCTCGCCGGATTGCTGCTGCTCGCGAGGCGCGCGCAGATGCGAACGCTCCCGCTGTTGGTTCCGCTCATCGCGCAGACGGCGCTCCTGCTCGCCATGAACGAGCAGACGACCCTGCCGGACGATTTCAGGCGCGCGGTGCCGTTGATTCTCCCGGGCGCGATGCTGTTTGTCGGCTTCCTTGTCTCTCAGATCAGCAGTGGCCGAAGCTGGGCCGCTCGGGCGATCTGGATCCTGCCGATGGCCCTCGGTGTTGTGTTCCTGAGAGATGCCGCGCCGATCCTGCGCACGCCTCCGCTGCAAGGAGCGCATGCGCAAATCGCGGATCTCGCCGCTCGCATCCCTCCTGACGCGCTCGTCATTTCGGACACCTCGGTCCCTGGTCATTTGTCGCTAGCACTCACCTACACCTTCGATCGCCCGTCTGTCCGACTGATTTCACGCCCGACCAGCGGCGCGGGCATCGCCCCGCTCATCAGCGCTGCTCTGGATTCGGGGCGCCAGGTGTACGTGGTCGCGGCCCCCATGATCGAGCACAAGCCCCTCTGGCTGTGGCGCAGCGACTTCGCAGGCTTCGACATTCGACAGGAATACGAGCAGCAGTTGCGTTACGCGGTGCTCGTACGCACCCGGGGCGTCTTCCCACGAGCACTCCGGGTCGACATGCCGCAGGTGGCCGTGTATCAGGTGCGCGCACGTGACGGGCAAACCCAGGCACCGCTGCCGCACACCGTGGATGTGGGGGTGGACGACTTCCAGGCGCTCGTTGACGGATTCCACGCGTCCGAGCCGTTCCACTCCACACGCGCCCGATGGACCACCGGAGATTCGAGAATCGCACTGCCCCGAATGGCGAGCCCCGCTTCCGGTCGAATGGACCTTGTGCTGCGCCTGGCGGCCGACCGGCCGCCCGGCCATGCCCCGGTGGAGATTCGTCTGGCCATCGGAGGCATTCCGGCCGGCACCATCACTGCTCCGACGATTGACCTGCGCGAGTATCGGATTCGCCTGTCACCAGCGGTCATGGCTCGCCTGCTCGCCGGCCCCAGCATCCTGTCGATGTCATCCGACGTGTTCGTCCCGAAAGACGTGGTCGGCGGCACGGACGACCGCCGGCTCGGCGTCATGCTCGATTGGGTTCGCGTCGAGTAGGCCAGTCACACGCGCCCGTCAGCGGATCCACGGTGTAGCCCAGTCGGGGCGCGTGCAGGGCGATGCGAGGCAGCAGCGCCCGCACCTCCTCGACATTGTCTGAGCGCCACTTCTCGTCGCCGGGAGGTGTCATGGCGTTCACAGGATTCCTAACCAGCTCCTGCAGCTTTGCCAAGACCAGTGGGTCAACCGCCACATCCAGGCGGCGGCACAGGTCTCCCAATGTCGCCTCGGGACGGGTGAGCAAATCCTCAAAATGACATTCGATCCACTGCGCCGCTGGCACCGTGCCCCGGGCCTCCTCAATGCCGTTCACATATTGAAGCCACTGCGCGAACGCAATTTCGGGCACCGGAGCAGCCACAAGATCGCGCCAGCCCTCGATGAGCGTCGAGCACCAGCGGCGACGATGGGGATACCCGGGAATCGTGAGATCCACGGGAACGAAATACGAACGGAACCGGCCCTGGGGCTGACGCCACATGTTGATGTACGAGTTCAGCGCGTCACAGGGATTGCGCTTCATCACGACGAAGATCGCATCGGGGAAGAGTTCCCGGAGGTACGCGACCCGCACGACATTGTCAGCCGTCTTTTCGATGAGCCGGCGGTCGCCGGTGTACGACGTAAACCACGCGTTGACAAACCGCCGTTCGCCGGGCGCCACCTGTCCCGGCCCGACGTGGTCTGAACGCCAGCCCACCCGCCGCGGGTGGTGATACTGACGCCAGACGTCGTGCCCTTCCCTGGGCATCGCCCCCAAATCGGGGCTTTCACGAAGCACGTGGAACAGCAACTGCGTGCCCGACCGCGGCATGCCCACAATCAGGATCGGCCTGCGGTGCGCCTTCGGCGCGAGCCATGCCCTAAGAAACCGCGCACTCCTTGCCAGGTCAACACGACGAACGGCGTTCGCGACACGCCAGGTGATGCCGTAGGGATCGTCGAACCGCCCCAGAAATCCGGGCATCTGTTCCCGCGTCCTGTGTTTGTTGGCTCTGCCCACAGGGTCCGTCACAATGGCCGGTTATCCCGGTACCAGGCGATGGTCTGTTCGAGGCCGGCGGCCAGGGGGGTGCGCGCTTCCCAGCCGAGCAGCCTGTGTATGCGGGCCGGGTCGCACGCCAATCGAACGGGGTCCGTTCCTGCGGGGAGACGCCCCATGCGGAGTTCAGCGGTTCCCCCCGTGAGGGAGACGATCAGCGCTGCGACATCCGCGATGCGGTACTCATAGCCTGACCCGACGTTCAGGACCAGTCCGGCGATGCCTGGCGCAACGGCGGCCTCGACAAGCGCGTCGATGACGTCATCGACGAACAGGTAGTCGCGCGTCTGGTCTCCCTGCGTCATCTCAAAGGGCTGTCCATTGAGGCAGGCTCGGATCAGCGCAGGAATGAAGAAGGTCTCCGACTGCGCAGGGCCGTATGTCAGCGCCAGCCTCAGTGTTGTCACCGGCAGGCCGAGTTGACGGAACAGCGTCTCCCCCAGCTCGGTGGCGGCCAGTTGGCTCGCTCCGTACGGCGACGCCGGCTCGCCCCGCTGTTCTTCGCGCGACGGCGCAGGCCCGATGCCGTACTCGGCGACCGTACCGGTGCGAACGACGCGAGCGGCCGGCGCTTGGCTCGCCACAGCCTGGAACAGGCGCAACGCGCCCATGAGGTTGACTTCGAAGCTTCGTACCAGGCCGAGATCGGTGCTGCCGCCCGGCCCTATCGCCCGCCGGGCGGACGTCAGGCCGGCTAGGTGGAACACGACATCCGGTCGCGCGGCGCGCACGCACGCGTCCACCGAGTCCTGCGCACTGAAATCGACATGGACCAGATGTGGCGCAGGGCCCACGTCCACGATCCGATCGATGGAACTCTGCGCGCGGACGGCGAGGGTCGTGCGGCACCCGGCTGCCGCCAGTCGCCGCGTGAGGTGTGATCCGAGAAATCCGGTGCCGCCCGTGACAAGCACGGAGGCGTCGCGCAGCATCAGCGCCACGACGCCGTGAACTCCCTGAAGCACTCCACCACATAGTCCACCATCGTGTCCGTGATTCCCGGAAACACACCGATCCAGAGGGTCTGGTTCATGACGATGTCTGTGTTGGCCAGTTCGCCGACCACGCGATGCGCGATTTGCCGGTAGGCCGGTTGCCGAAGAAGGTTCCCTCCAAACAGCAGCCGGCTCGCGATCTTTTTCGACTCGAGAAACTGGATCAGCTGCAACCGCGAGAAGGGCGCATCGGGTCGCACGGTGAGGGCGAAGCCAAACCAACTCGGATCGCTGTGTGGTGTGGGAGCCGGCAGGATCAGAAACTCCGACTCCGGTTCAAGCCCCTCCCGCAGACGCGACCAGTTGCGCCGGCGCGCCTCAATGAAACGCGGCAGCTTGTCGAGTTGCGATACGCCAATGGCCGCCTGCATTTCAGTGGCTTTAAGGTTGTACCCGATATGCGAAAACGTGTACTTGTGGTCGTAACCGGCTGGCAGGTCACCCAATTGCCATTCGAAACGTTTTCCGCACGTATCGGAGTTTCCCGGGGCACACCAGCAATCGCGCCCCCAGTCACGGAACGACTCCACGAGTGTCTTCAGCCTGGGCTGGCTCGTCAGTACGGCGCCGCCTTCGCCCATCGTGACGTGATGCGCCGGATAAAAACTCAACGTGGCGAGGTCTCCGAACGTGCCGGTGGCCTGCCCACGGTAGGTGGCGCCGAGTGAGTCGCAGTTGTCTTCAATCAGCCACAGGTCGTGTGCCTGCGCCAGTGCGGCAATCGCATCGAGGTCGAACGGATTGCCAAGTGTGTGGGCCAGCATGATGGCCCTGGTTCGTGGACCGATCGCGTCCGCCACGCGAGCGGCGTCAGCGTCGTAGGTCCCGAGCGCGACGTCGACGAATACCGGCGTGAGGTTGTTCTGAATGATGGGATTCAGCGTGGTGGGGAATCCCGCGGCCACCGTGATGACCTCGTCGCCGGGCGTGAGACGCTCGTCGCCGAGCACCGGGGATGTCAGCGCGGAGAGCGCCAGCAGGTTCGCGGAGGATCCCGAATTGCACAGCATGCCGAACCGGGTGCCCACCCAGCGCGCGATCTTGGCTTCAAACTGGTCGGCAAAGCGCCCGGCGGTCAACCAGAAGTCGAGCGATGCCTCGGTCACGAGCTGGAGGTCGGCGGCGTCAAACACCCGACCCGACACCGGAACCGGCGACTCGCCCGGCACAAAGGGTTTCGACGAAAACGCGGCGGCGTAGTACTCGCCGACGTCCTCGAGAATCCTGGCCCTCAGGGCCTCAGGATTCGGCACGCGAGCCCACCTGGGAGGGGCCGAAATACGCGCGGTACCAGGCAATCGTTTCGGCCAGAGCTTCATCCCGGCCGTACTGCGCTCTCCATCCCAAGACCCGCTTGGCCCGGTCCGATGACACGAACTGGTTGGGGATCTCCCCCTGCGTGTCGTTGCGAACATCTGGTGGAAGGTGTGCGCAGTCCATCAAGCGCTGGAGATTCGCCACCATCTCCAACACGGTCGCGGGGGCGTCATCGCCAAAATTGAACGCCTGCCCCGCCACATCCGCCCGATCGATCGCGGCGGCGAGGCATTTGTACGCCGACACCGCGTCCTTGACGTACACATAGTCGCGCACGAACTGGCCGTCGCTGCGGATCACCGGCCGGCGTCCCTGCAGAAAATCGCGTATTGTGCCAGGCACGAGCCGGCTCCAGTTGCGATCTCCCGCACCGTAGATGTTGCCGCACCGCGCGATGGCCACCGGCGTCTGATACGTATGGTGATAACACTGCGCCAGCATGTCGGCGCAGCTCTTCGACACCTCGTAGGGATGCCGGCCGAGCAACGGCGAGTCTTCCGTGTACGGCAACGACTGTTCGCCGTACGCCTTGTCACTCGACGCCACGATGACACACCGCACCAGATCGGCGTGACGACGGCTGGCTTCGAGGACGTGGTAGGTGCCGCGAATATTCGCTTCGAACGTATAAAGCGGCGCCTGATGGGCCACGCCAACAATGGCCTGGGCCCCGAGGTGAAACACGGTGTCGATGCCGTGCAGGCACACCGCGCGTTCGAGCGTGCCGAGGTCCTCGAGGGCACCCGAGATGACGGCCACCTGATGCACATCACCGCTTCGGTAGAGTTCGGTTTGGGGATCGACATCCTGGACGAGGGCCACGACGTACGCGCCCGACGCCAGCAGGTCGTGGACCAGCGCGGATCCGACCATGCCGGTGGCACCGGTCACAAGGACGCGGCGTCCCGAAAAATGTCCCGGGGGCACACTCATCCCGTGATCACGCCTTTCTTCCAGACGGCCCAGGGTGCGGAGTCCTGTTCCCAGGCCGCGTTGAGTTGCCTGACGTCACGGAGGGTGTCCATGCACTGCCAGAATCCTTCGTGCCGGTACGCGCCCAGCTGCCCTTCGCTGGCCAGCGTTTCAAGCGCGTCCTGTTCGAACACCGTGGCATCCCCGTCCAGGTAGTCCAGCACGCCCGGCTCGAGGACAAAAAAACCGCCATTGATCCAGCCTTCGCCTCCCTGCGGCTTCTCGCTGAAACTGGCCACCAGGTCGCCGTCCAGTTCGAGCGCCCCGAAGCGGGCCGGTGGCCGCACGGCGGTCACGGTCGCCAGCCGGCCATGCGCACGATGGAATGCGAGCAGCGCCTTCAGATCAATCTCGGCGACGCCGTCGCCGTAGGTCATCATGAACGTGCCGTCACCCAGCCACCCTGCCAGGCGCTTGAGGCGTCCGCCAGTCTGTGTGACGAGCCCGGTGTCGACAAGATGCACGGTCCAGTCCTCGCGCTCCCCATCGTGAATGTCTGCAGCGCCGCTGCGGACATTCACGGTCAAGTTGTTCCTGAATCGCGAGTAGTCGAGAAAGAACGACTTGATGACGTCTGACTTGTAACCCAGCGCGAGGACGAACTCCTCAAAACCCGCGGCCCCATACATTTTCATGATGTGCCACAGGATGGGCATGCCCCCGATCTCCACCATCGGCTTGGGCCGGGCAGACGTCTCTTCGGACAACCGGGTGCCGAGTCCTCCTGCGAGAATGACCGTCTTCATCATGGTTGCCGCCGACCCAATCGACCGGAAACGCGAGTGTACACTATGCGCACACGGCCTTCCATGCCCCGGACCCAGACATGCACATCGGCGTGAGCGCGTGGCGGCTGAGCGGCCAGCGCTTCGGCATCGGCCGCTACATCGAGTACATCCTCAAGTCCTGGAACACCATGCTTGAGCCCGCGGATCGCGTCACGCTGTTTACGCGCGAGGCGCTGGACCCGCGGACGCTCGGCCTGTCTGCGGCGTTCACCACCCGCGTGTTGAAGCCGGCGATGACCAACGCGTTGTGGGAGAACCTGCTGCTGCCTCATGCGGCCCGGGACGTGGACGTGCTCTTTGGTCCCAGCTATACGCTCCCGCTGTTTCCTCGCGTCCCCTCCGTTGTGGCCATTCACAGCGTGGACGAAGATGCCGGCGCGTGGACGCGCTGGCACTGGTTGACCTACTCGCAGAAGTACCGGTTGAGCTGCAAACGCGCCGACCGGGTGATTGCCAACGCGCAGTCGACCAGTGATCGGGTGCGCGACGTGTACGGCATTCCGGCCGCCAGGATCGAGACCATATGGCTCGGCGCGGATGAGGCCTTTCAGCCTCTTTACGATCCAGCGCGCCTGAGCGCCGCCCGCGTTCGCCTTGTTGGCGCCGATCGGCCTTATATTCTTTTTGTCGGCGGCCTGTCGGATCGGCGCAACGTGCCGATGCTGATTGAAGCGTTCAGCATCCTGAAGAAACGTGACGGCATTCCCCATGCACTGGTGCTGTTTGGCGCCAATCGCGGCGGTGTGCCGTTCCGGCAGGTGGCCGAGCGATGCGGCGTCGCCGACAGCGTCTTTCAGACCGATGGTGTCGTACGGGAACATCGCGAACTCGTCGAGGTATACAACGCGGCGTCGGTGTATGTCATGCCGTCGCTGTCGGAAGGGTTTTCGCTGACACTGGCAGAGGCGCTCAGTTGCGGCACGCCGGTGGTGACCGTCAACTGCGCGGCATTGGGCGAAGTGGCTCACGGGTACGCACTCACGATCGAGCGCCCGGAGCTGCAAGCGCTCACCGAGGCCATCGGCCGCGTACTGAATGACCCGGCAGTGGCCGCAGACCTGAGGGCCAGGGGCGTGGAACGCGCAAAGGAATTGCGCTGGGATCGCACGGCGCGTCGCACGCTGGAGGTCCTGCGGCAGGTGGCGGCACATCAGGTCTGATCGAGGCTCGCATATGATTGTGCCGCAGCAATGTTGACGCTGCCATGATGCCTCACCGTATGCGAATTGCGCTCATTGGCCTTGGCGACGCGGGCCTGAATATTCATCTGCCGGCCCTGGCCGGGATGCGTTCGGTCGCCCTCGTGGGTGTCACCGATCGAAACCAGGCTCGGCGCGATCGCGCGGCGGCAACCTGCCACGCGCCGGCGTTTGCCGACTTCGATGCGATGATGGCCGGTAGCACGCCCGATGTGGTGATCATCGGCACGCCCCCTGATTCACACAGCGACTATGCCATTCGGGCGCTCGGCGCCGGTGCGCACGTGGTGTGCGAGAAACCTTTTGTGACCAGCCTGGCCGAGGCCGATGGCGTGCGCGACGCCGCGCTGCGTGCAGGACGGCAGGTCGCCATCAATCACGAATTTCGGGAGATGCCGATCTTCCGCGCCGTGCGGGACGAACTGCGACGCCCCGGTGCCGCACCGTTGTCGTTCCTTCAGATGTGGCAGTTGATGGACCTGCCGCCTCATGACGAATCCGGCTGGCGCGGACAACTGGTGCGGCGCACGTTGTTCGAAGCCGGCGTGCATCTTGTGGATCTCGCGATGGCGCTGTTTGCCGAAAAGCCCGTCAGCGTGCAGGCCTCGATGTATGCCGACCGCGCCCCCGCCACCGACGCGGTGTCGGCGGTGACGCTGGAGTTCTCACGCGGCCGGCTCGCTCAACTCACGCAGAACCGGCTGTGCCGGGGCGAGATGCAGTATTTTGAGGTCCGCGCTGATACCGCCGACCATTCGATCCGCGCCTCGTTTGGCGGCCGCGCGCGCCTGTCGGCCGGCCTCTTCAGAGGCACCCGGCCCCACGCGCGCCTTGAGTTCGGCAGGTCCGGCATCGCGTGGAAGGAGGTGGGCAATCGCCGCACCTTCCTCGCGAGAAACCCCGACGCGCCGATGGTCGCCGCCACCCGCGTCGTCTTCGAGGAGACGTTCGCCGCGTTCAAAACCGGCGCCGAGCCGCCCACAAGCGCACTGCGCGCCCGCGATGTGCTCGAGGTCATCACGGCGTGTTACCACTCGGCCGAAACAGGCCGGCGGATTGCGCTCGGCCCATGAACGGGGCCCCAACCCTTCAGGGTCCTGTGGACCTGACCGTTGTCATTGCCAGCATCGATTCCACCCGATCACTGGACGTGTGCCTTCGGCACCTCAACCGTGCCTGCGAAGGGCTGCGAACGGAGGTCATCGTGGTCGATGCCTCTCAGGGGAGCGCCGCCGATCGGGTCAGGGCAATTTGCGGCCCTGTCCGCCTGCTCCAACGCCCCGCAGGGACGCTCGCACCGCTCCTCTGGGCCGCAGGCCTCGAGCAGTCCACGGGGCGGGTGGTCGCGTTCAGTACGGGTCACTGCCTCGTGTCGCCGGGCTGGGCCGCGGCGCTGCTTCGCGCGATCGATGAGGGGGCCACGGGGGTCGGCGGCCCACTCGTGATCGCGGAGGGGACCACCCCGCTCGATTGGGCCGTGTTTTACCTGAGGTACGCTGGTTTCATGCCACACGTGCTGGGGGCCGGGCGCACGGAGCGGGAGCTGGCCGGCGACAACGCCGCCTACCGGCGTGACGCGCTCGACCGCCATGCCGCCACATTTGCCAACGGGGTCTGGGAGGTCGACTTTCATCGGCTGGTACGGGCGGACGGCGGCTGGCTGTCGGTGGCGCCCGACGCCATCGCGGAGTTCGCGAGGTCCTTTTCGATCGGCACGATCCTGCGGCAACGTTTTGCCCACGGGCGGCATTCGGGCGCCCGACGGGTTCGCGGCCGGATACGCTCGGCCTGGCAGGTGGTGCTGGCTGCGCCGCTGGTGCCCTTCATTCTGGTGGCCCGCGCCGCGACCCGCGCCGCCGGAGGGCCTTCACCGTGGCGTCTGGCCGTCGCGCTACCGTGGTTCCTGCTGCTGGCCACCGCCTGGGCCGCAGGCGAGGCCGTCGGCGCGTGGGGCGCGGGCCGAGGCCCGTCGCCGACGGAGCCGTACCAGTGACGCCGGCTGCCCCGCTGCCCGACCTCTCCGTCATCGTCCCGGCGGTGAATGGCATCGAGATCCTGCTCGAGTGCATCGAAGCGCTTCGACAGGCCGCGACTGATGGAATCCGTATCGAGATCCTCGTGGTGGAGCGCTGCGGTGAGTCTGTGCGGCGGCACCTCGGCGCCCGGGCACCTGACGCCGTGGTGCTTCCGGTTCCCCCCGGCACGAGTATTCCGCGGATGCGGGCGGTTGGCTTTCGCCAGGCGCGAGCCGCTGCCGTAGCGGTCATCGAAGATCATGTGCTGGTGCCGGCCGACTGGGCGCACAAACTGCTGGCGTCGTTACACTCCGGGGCGGACGTCGTGGGCGGCAGCGTTCAGAACGAGGCCACCACAACTCTGGTCGATCGCGCGGCCTTCCTGTGTGAGTACAGCCACCTCCTGATGCCGGTGGCGGGCACCGGCGTTCGCAGCCTGCCGGGAAATAATGTGGTCTACCGGCGCGCGCGTGCAGCACCCTATGTGGCGCTGCTCGACGAGGGGCACTGGGAGGATCAGTTCCATCAGGCCATGCGTCGCGACGGAATTGCGCTGACCTCTCGCCCTGACATCGCTGTTGGCCATAAGATGCACTATTCGATGATGGACTACCTGTCTCAGCGTTTCCTCTATTCCCGGGCTCTTGCGGGCATGAAACGGGCTGACATGCCCATGGCCGAACGGGTCCTGCGGGCGGTCGGCTCGTTCGCCCTGCCACCGATCCTGCTCGCCCGGATCAGTCGCCGTGTGCGTGCGTCGGCGCGCCACCGCCGTGAGTTGGTGCCGGCCCTCCCGTTGTTGGCGATGTTTGTTGGTGCCTGGGCCGCGGGCGAAGCCGTGGGTTATGCCACCGGCGCCGGCGATGCCATGGCCAGGGTTCGGTAATGACCAGCACCACACAAGAGACACCGCGGACCGTGAGCCCGCTCGCTCCGGGTGACCGCGTCGTGATCGTCGGCGCCGGGCCGGCCGGTCTGACCGCGGCCTATCAGCTTGCCAAGGCTGGCGTGAAGGCCATCGTCCTCGAAGCCGACGACATCGTCGGCGGTATTTCCCGGACGGCGCAATACAAAGGCTTCCGCTTCGACATCGGAGGCCACAGATTTTTTACGAAGATTGAACCCGTCCAGGCCCTGTGGGAAGAAGTGCTGGGCGACGAGTTCATCTCGGTGCCGCGCATGTCGCGCATCCACTACAATGGCCGGTTCTTCGACTACCCGTTGAAGGCGGCGAATGCCTTGCGTGGTCTCGGTGTTGTGAACGCGGTGATGATCCTCGCCAGTTACGCGAAGTGGCGTCTGCTGCCCTATCGGGTCGAAGAGAACTTCGAGCAGTGGGTCACGAACCGGTTCGGCAAACGGCTCTACGAAATTTTCTTCAAGACCTACACCGAGAAGGTCTGGGGCATCCCGTGTACCGAGATTCGCGCCGAGTGGGCGGCCCAGCGGATCCAGGGGCTCTCGCTGGCCAGGGCGATTCTGAACGCCACGTCTCTCAATCGCCGCTCAACCGCCATCAAATCCCTCATCCACGAATTCCGATATCCCCGTTTCGGCCCAGGGCAGATGTGGGAGATGTGTCGCGACCGCGTCGTGGCGATGGGTGGACAGGTGCTGATGCAACACAAGATGCAGCACATTGAACTCCGTGACGGACGGGTGTGCGCGGTGCACGTCATGACGCCCGACGGGCCCCGGAGGTTTGAGGCCGACCACGTCATCTCCACCACTTCGGTGCGGTCCCTGGTCCGGGCTCTCGAGCCCACAGCCGACGCCTTGTCGCCGGTGCCGGTGCCACCGCACATCCGCGCGGCCGCTGAAGGCCTCAAATACCGCGACTTCGTCGTGGTGGCGCTCGTCCTGAATCGCGAGAATCTGTTTCCTGACAACTGGATCTACATTCACACACCTGGCGTGAAGGTCGGCCGGATACAGAACTTCAACAACTGGAGCAAGGCCATGGTCCCCACACCGGGCACCACGTGCCTGGGGCTTGAGTATTTCTGCTTCGAGGGCGACGGCACATGGGCGACGGCCGATGCCGACCTCATCGCCAGCGGCGCGAAGGATCTGGAGCACCTCGGTCTTGCGAACGCCGCCGATGTCGTGGATGGGGCCGTGATCCGCATGCCCAAGGCGTATCCGATTTACGACTCTGTCTATCGCGGACACCTCGACACCGTCCGCAGCTTCATCGATCCGATTCCGAACCTGCACACGGTCGGCCGCAACGGCATGCACAAGTACAACAATCAGGATCACTCCATGCTGACCGCCATGATGGCGGTGTGGAACATGCAGGGCGCCACGCACGACATCTGGTCGGTCAATTCGGATTTTGAGTACCACGAAGAGCAGCGGCTCGACGATCGTCAGCCGCTTGCGACGGCGGGCGCCGCCCGGTAGCCGGCCCATGCGCGCGATCCTGACGTACCACTCGATCGATACATCAGGCTCGCCCATTTCGTGTCATCCCGACACCTTTGCCCGGCAGATCGCGTGGCTGGCCTCCGGCCGCGTCCGAGTGGCGACGATCGATGAACTTGTGCAGATGCCGGCCACCGCGGACGCCGTTGCGCTGACGTTTGATGACGGGTTCGTCAATTTCAGGGATGAGGCGGCCCCGCGCCTGCTGGACCATGGCTTCCCGGTCACAGTGTTCGTCGTGGCGGGCCTCGTGGGGAAATCGAACACCTGGGATGCCGGCCCCCGCCGCGCCACACCAGAGCTGCCACTGCTCGACTGGACGGCGCTCGCGCGTTTGCAGGAGCAGGGCGTGACCCTCGGCGGGCACAGCCAGACCCATCGCAGCCTCACCCGCCTGACGGCGGCTGAGGTCGAAGGCGAGGTGCACGGATGCGCCGAGCGCATCGAGGCAGAGGTGGGCCAGCGACCGTCCGTCTTCGCCTACCCCTATGGCCATTGGGACCCCGCCAGCGCAACGGTCGTCGCCCGGACGTTTCGCTGGGGGTGCACGACCGACTTCAGGCCCGTGGACGGCCCTGCGGAGCCTGCGACGCTGCCACGCCTCGACATGTGCTACTTCAGTCAACCGGGCAGTCTCGACGCCTGGGGCACCCGAGCGTTTGCCACCCGGATCACGGTGAGGAACACCTTGCGGCAAGTGCGCAAGATGGCGATGTCGATCGGCGGCGCGCGCTGATGGCTGGCCCGCAGGAATCCGGGCCGCTCATTTTTTCCGCCGACTACTACCAGCGTATGCGCGACCTCGAAGCCGGGTCGTGGTGGAACGCCGGGATGCGCGATGTCGCCGACGCCATGCTGGGCCTGGTCACGCTGCCCACTCGTGGAACGCTGCTCGACGTGGGCTGTGGCTCCGGTCAGACCATGAGCTGGTTCCGGTCACGGCAACCCGGATGGCAGACCGTGGGTCTTGATGTGGCGCCCGAAGGGCTGGCTGCGGCAAGAGCGCAGGGCCCCGCCAACGTGATGCGCGCCTCCGCGCTGGACCTGCCCATTGCGACGGCTTCGGTGGATCTGGTCATCACGCTTGATGTGCTGCAGCACCTGCCACTTGGCGGCGGCGACGAGCGCGCGCTTGCCGAGATGGTGCGGGTACTCAAGCCCGGTGGCCACCTGTTCGTGCGAACCAACGGCCAGTCGTTTCCACGCGCCGCCGACGACCCCACCTATCAGTTTCACAAGTACGAGACCGGGGAAGTTCGCGCCAAACTCGCCGGCGCTGGCCTTCGTGTGGTGCGTCTGGGACGGTTGAACGCCCTGCTTGGGCTCGCGGAGATTCCGCGGGAACTGCGGGCCCGGTCAGCGGAACACTCGTATCACGGGTTGCTGTCAGAGCCCCGGGCGGAAGCCGCGTGGAGTTCGCGACTCAAGCGCGCATACCTGCGGTTTGAAGGACTCCTGGTTCGCCGGGGCGCCAGCCTCCCGCTCGGCCGGACCATCGTCGCGCTCTGCCGGCGCTGACGAATCCGCCGCTCAGCGCATCGCCGAATCGGACATGATCATGTTCCACATGTGGCCCATGGACGGCGCACGCGGCCGCACCCGGATGAACACATGGAAGGACTTGGGGCTCGCCCCGTACATCGTGGTCTGGGGAGATGAGCGCAGGTTCGCCGGCACGTCGTAAAACGTCGCGTCCGCACCAATCCCGATTTCGAATGGCCCGCGCGTGTTGACGTTCAACACACCGCCGATGGTGGCGGAGGTGAGCCAGTCGATCGTCTCGAACGGGTGCGGGGTATGGATGAGGAACGGGAAGGACAGCGACTCGGTCGCGACCTGCAGGTGTTCGACTCTGGTGTAGAGCGATCCGCGCGGCCTGTGGAAGGTGGCCTCTGCGAGGTACGCCCTGGAACTATTGTCGTACGAATCCATCGTGTAGCCGCCGGCCGCGGTCACGGCCAGGTACCGGGCATCGTCACCGCGCGCCCATGACACCGAGGCGGTCGTGCGTTTCTGGTCCCCCGGCTCCAGTTCCTCGCCCTCGTTGATGAACCCATGCGACACCTGCGCGAGCAATGACGACGAGGGCCGGAACCAGAGGCGCGCGGCCCAGGAGTCCAGGCGACCCGGCGTCACGCCGTATCGGTACTGATCCGACTCCCGGCCGTGAAACGCTGACCCTTCGACCGCGAACTTGCCGAGATCCAGACGCGCGGCCACCACACCCTGCGCGATGTGAGTGGAGTCGAACGTATGGTGCGAGATCGGCGCGGTGGGATTCTCGGACGCCGACTGCCGGTGCATGAAGGCGGCCGGTCCCAGGGTGGCCTCTCCCATCGGCCCGCCAGACAATGTGAGCGCCACCGCCTCACTGAACTTCACACGCCACGACACAGCCAGCTGCATGAACATGTCGTGCGGGTGCTGATAATCGATATTCTCCAGACCGTTGTAGGCCTCGCCATGCTGGAACAGCTGCGAGTAGCCGCGATCGGTCAGCGTCAGGGGTTCGGCACTGAACATGCCTTTGAGCGTCACCTCGCCAGGCCCAAGTTTGTGCTGGGCCATCAGCATGAGCCAGTTCTGCGACTTGAACTCGGTGGCGCCGCGCGGCTTGTCCTGCTTGTTGTAGGTGGCAAACACCACGCCGTCGACCATGAACATCCAGCCGCCACCCATCGCCGCCATGTTGTGCTGCGCGTGGGGATCGACCGGGGCTGTCTGTGGTGGGGCCTGCTGGGTGGGGGCGCCGGCTGGCTCGTGCGCCTGGGCAGCCATGACCGATGTAGAGCAAAACAACAGACTGGCGACCATGAGTGACACACGCAACATGGCTGCAAGGATAGCGCAAGTGCCGCGAAGGGAACGGCGCACCTGGCGCTCGTGGTACACTTTTCGTCTTCAGGCAGGACAGTCAGGGAGTGGTGTATGGGGTTGTGTGATCGTCGGCGCTATCAGTTCATCGGTGCCTTCGTTCTTGCCGGAGCACTGGTGTCAGGCTGTGAAATCTCCGGACCGGATCTGACCGCGCCGACTCCCCCGCCGGCGACGCCAACGGTGGTGGCACTCACGATTGGCGGAAGTACGACGGCCGCGACGGCCGGCCAAAGCCGGACGCTGGTGGCCACGGCCGCGCTCTCCGATGGGACGTCGGTGGATGTCACGACCCTTGCGGCCTGGACCAGCAGCAACACCACGGTGGCCACCGTCACGCCGGCCGGCGCGGTGAGCTTCCTCACTGCGGGCGGCGTGGACATCAGAGCGGCCTACCAGGGCGTGACCGGCACATTCACATTCGCAGTGACCGTCGCGGCGCCCACAGTCACGACCGTCATTGTCTCTGGCATCGGCAGCACCGCAGCTGTGGGCCAGACCGGGGCGCTCGTCGCCACGGCAATTTATTCGAACAGTACGACCGGAAACGTCACGTCCGACGCGATCTGGACAAGCAGCAATACCACGGTCGCCACCGTCACAAGCGCCGGCGTGGCCTCGTTCCTGAGCGTCGGCGACGTGGACCTGCAGGCGACCTTCAACAACGTGACAGGCATGGCTCGGGTCACCGTTGGTGCGGCGACGCCCACGGTGGTCGCTGTGACAGTGAGCGGCGTTGGGGCCAACGCGCTCGTGGGCCAGTCAGTGGCACTGTCGGCAACCGCGCAGTTTTCAGACAGTACGACGTCAGACGTCACCACACAGGCGAGCTGGGACACGAGCAACACGGCTGTCGCCACGGTCTCGCAGTCGGGGTCGGTGAATTTTGTTGGAGCCGGCACGGTGACGCTCTCCGCATCGTTTGGCGGCAGCACCGGATCCCGTCAGGTCAACGTGACCACAACGGTGGTGCTGCGGAACGTGTTCGGCACGGTCACCGACCCGGTGAACAATCAACCGGCCGCACGTGTGCTGGTTCTGGCTCTCGGCGGACCGAACGAAGGTCGGCGCGCCGAAACTGACGCCAACGGCAACTACTCGCTCGATCGCCTGGTGACGGGGTCGTTCACCCTGCAATTCTCAAGCGGCGCCGGAGAGTTCGCCGCGACAAGCCGGAATGTCACCATCTCGGACGATACGCGACTGGACGTAAACCTGAATCCCACGTTTGGCGTGTATTACGGCCTGTTCAACATCGCCCTGACCAAAACGCTGGATACGTGCAGTTCCCAGGTGCCCATCGGTGCCACGGGCACACTGGAACTGGCGGGGCAACCCGACGGGGCGAATTTCACGGCGAAGCTCACCGAGCGCGGTGTGTCGCGCACCTACTTCGGCGGCAGGATGAAGGCGAATGGCACGTTCGACGGCGTCCTGCCGACCAAGACACTCCTTCCGGGATTTGGCGGAGTGGTGCTGCCGCAGCACGACATTGACGGCCCCATCGCAGGCCAGGTGAATGGCAATTCGATCAGCGGTACCGAAACGCTGATCTACTACCTGCCCTGTATCGGCAAGCAGATCAACATTTCGTTCGCGGGCAGTAAATAGCCGAAGCCTGCCATGGGCGGCATCCAACTCTCAGTCGTCATCGCGGCCCACAATGCCTCTGATGTGATTGCGGCGTGCCTGTCTGCCCTGGCGCCGCAGTCGGGCCATGTCGCCCTCGAGGTGATCGTGGCAGACAGTTCGACCGATGCGACTGCGGCGATGGTCGAAACGCAGTTTCCCTGGGTGCGGTTGCTGCATTCTGATGAACCCCTGACGATACCTGCGTTGCGGGGTCGTGGCATCGCAGCCGCTGAGGGCGCGGTCATCGCCATCCTGGATCCCTTTTCCGTGGCCGCGCCAGACTGGGCCACGCAGGTGGTGAATGCCCATGCACGCCAGCACCACCTCGTGGTTGGAGGCTCCGTGGATCTGTATCGAGCCGCGTCCGCGTCGTATGCGACCTGGGCGCTGTACTTGAACGAGTATGGTCTCTTCATGTCGCCGGTCGTCCGTGGCGCCACGTGGATTCTGCCGGGGAGCAACCTGTCATACAAACGGACCGCACTGTTCGATGGCCTCACGCCTCGGTATCCGGTGTTCTGGAAGACCGAGGCCAATCGGGTCATTGAAGGCGGGGGCTCGGATCTGTGGCTCGAGCCTGACGTTCGCGTGGAACTGAACAAGCCGATCCCGTTCGGCGACTTTCTCAGGACGCGTTACCACCACGGTCGCTGTTTCGCCGGCATGCGCGTCGACGGGGCGACCTGGACCACCCGCGCCGCGCGCGCGGTATCGGCTCTGCTTGTCCCGGTCGTGCTGATGGGACGATGGACGCGTGGTTTCTGGCCCAAGCGGACGCGCCGGATGCGGTTCGTGGCCAGCATGCCGGCGCAGTTGGCGTTGTTCTCAGTCTGGGCCTGGGGTGAGGCCTGCGGATATCTTCGCGGAACCGGGCGATCCTGTGACCAGCTCTTCTACTGAACCGGCCGCCCTTGGGCGCCCGAAGCTCTCGGTGATCGTGGCCGCATCCAATGCTGGTGCACTCCTCGCACAGTGTGTGGCCGCGCTGGCAGTTCAGGCCCATCCCGACGAGGTTGAGATCATCATCGCTCGCGACGCCAGTCGGTTCGATGACGTTGACCGGACGGAACTGGACGGGCGCACGCCTGGCCTTCGATGGATCGACGCCCCACCCGGGGCGACCGTGCCACGCCTGCGGGGGCTTGGGATCGCGCAAGCGCGTGCAGACCTGATCGCCCTGATCGAAGACGACTGTCTCGTGGCAGATGGATGGTGCCGGGCGGCGATCGCCACAGGTGGTGACTGCGCGGCCGTCGGCGGTGCTGTTGAGCCTGGCCCCTACCGGAAGCCGCTCGACTGGGCTGTGTATTTCTGTGAGTACGGCCGGTTCATGCTGCCCGTGCCTTCCGCGCCCGATGCTCCCCTGACGGGTAACAACGTGGTGTATTCGCGCCACGCCCTGGCAAGCCTTCCGGATGCCGTGCGATCGGATTTTCGGGAGGCGTTTGTCCACGCCGCGTGGCAGCAGGCGGGCGTCCCGACGCGAGTCAGCGGGTCACTAATAGTTCGAAATATCAACACATGGTCGTTGCGGCATGTGACCACGGCGCCGTTTCATCACGGGCGTGCCTATGCCGCGGAGCGTTACGGCGCACGTCAGGCGCCCGTCCGGGTGGCCGTGGCCGCGCTCGCCCTGGGACTGCCCCTCCTGAAGCTCTTCAGAATCGCGGCCGGGACGCTCTCGCGGGGCCGTCTGACCGGGCGCTTGCTCGTCGCGTTTCCCTGGGCAATGATCTTCGTCGGAAGCTGGTCGGCCGGAGAAATCCTGGGCTGTCTGGCGGGCCCCGGCGACAGTCAATCGCGCTGGCGTTAGCCAGATCGGGCACACTAAGAGTGAAAAACCCATGAACGTACTTCAACGAATCGCCAGGCACACCCGGCTGACGATGACCAATTACACCTCGAAGCCGAGCCCGCCCTTCCTGGTGTTGTTCATCAATTCGATCTGCAACATGAAGTGCGAGCACTGCTTCTATTGGACCAGTCTCAACAAACGCGACGACCTCACCAAAGACGAACTCTTCGCTTTGTCCCGATCGCTGGGCCGCATCGAGAATCTCAACTTGTCTGGCGGAGAGCCATTCCTGCGCAAGGAGTTCAGCGAGATCTGCCGCCAGTTCATCCAGCACAACGGGGTCAAGCAAATCTACGTACCGACCAATGGCTGGTACACGGACAAGACGGTCAAAGCAATTGCCGAGACGCTCGAGGAACCGGCGCTTGAGTTGTTCGCTGCCGAACTCTCTCTGGATGGCATGGCGGAGTTCCACGACAGGTTTCGCGTGGCCGACGGCGCGTTCAACAAGGCGATGGCGACATACGATGCGCTGGCCGAACTGCAACGCAAGGACCCGCGACTGCGCATTCACGCAATTTCGACGGCCACGGACGTGAACGTCGACGAGATTCGCCAGCTCACCGAGTACCTGTATGAGCGCTGCCCACAAATGGATCATCACAACCTGGCGCTGATCCGCGGCGATCGCAAAAATCCCGCGCTCAAGCTGCCGGACATGAAGGCGTACGCCGACCTGTACCAATACATGCGGCGTCTTTGGCAGCCGCGCGAAGAGGGCCGGTATGGTGGCGTGGTCGATCCGATGCTCCAGTGGGCCAAGCTCGAGACAGTGGCGCGCCGCACGCAGGTGATTCCGTGCCGAGCCGGCGTGCTGACGGCGGTCGTGGCGGCAAACGGCGACGTCAGTGTCTGCGAATTGCACGAGCCCCTGGGGAATCTCCGGACCAAGACGTTCTGGGAAATCTGGGACTCGCCCGCGGCCACGGCGTTGAGAAAGTCCATCGCCGACAAGCAGTGTCACTGCACGACCGAGGTGTTTCTCTGGCCGAGTATTGTCTTTCAGCCGTTGCCGCTGGCTCAGTCATTGGTCAGGGCCCAGGCGTGGAAACAGGTCAAGCCGCTTGAGCCCCACGAAAAGGCCGGTGGATGACAGACCGGATCGTCCTCGTCACGGGCGGCGCCGGTTTCCTTGGAGAACATGTCGCCCGGAGTCTTCTGGCTTCCGGTTCCCGCGTCCGCGTGTTTGACCACGCGCCCTCCCCCGCGTGGGCGGGCCTGGCCGGTCTCGAGTCTATTCAGGGGGACGTGCGCGACCGGGCGGCTCTGGTCCGGGCCGCTGCAGGCGTCTCGGCCATTGTTCATGCCGCCTTCGCTTCTCCCAGGCAGGACGCAAGTCTCATCACCGATGTGAATCTCAGAGGCACCGAAAACGTCTCGGCCGCCGCGGCGGCACACGGCGTCCGGCGGGTGGTGCTGGTCAGCTCGACCGTGGCCGGGTGGGCGCCGAGGCCGCATCCCTTCCTGCGCCATTCTCCGCTGAGCCGTCTCGACCTGTACCGTGCCACGCGGACGGAGGCCGAGGTCATGCTGGCCAGGGCCTCACCCGCGACATTTGCCGCCGCGATCGTGCGCCCGCAATCGTTCCTGGGTCCAGGCCGGCTCGGCGCCTTCGGGATCATCTTCGAGTTGATCAGGACCGGCGATCCCGTGCCAGTACTCGGCACTGGCGCTCACCGGTATCAACTACTTGGCGTGGACGATCTGGCTGAAGGGATCAGGCTGCTCGCAGCCACCGAGCACGAGGGAACATTTTTGTTCGGCGCCAACATTTTTGGCACGGTCAACGACGACCTCACAGCGCTTCTCGCGCATGCCGGTACGAACGCCACACTTCGACACATTCCGGCCGCACTGGCGCGACCAGCCCTCAGGGCCATCGAGCTCACCGGCATGGTCCCTCTCTCAGAGTGGCATCGGCACAGTGCCTGGGGGCACGACTCGGTTGCCGATACGACCCGGGCCCGACTCGAGCTTGGGTGGCGACCCGAGCGCAGCAACATTGAGGCACTGGTCAACGCGTATGACTGGTACGTCGAAACCGTCGCACGCACTGGAGATGCCCCACGCACGCACGCGGTACCACGTGCGCACCGAATGCTGCGTGGTCTGCTCTCGTTGCTGCCGCATGCCTGAACTGGTGCAGGGGAATGACATACTAGACGCCCCATGAGCGCAAGACTTTCGGTGGTCGTTCCCGTGTTCAACGACGCGGACGGACTTGTGCGGTGCCTCACCGCCATCACCGGCTCAGACTTCCGGGATTTCGAGTGTCTCGTGGTGGATGATGGCTCGACCGTGGCCATTGCCCCGGTGGTGGCCTCCTTTGGTGCTCGAGTGATCCGCGTGGATGATGGGCCCAAGGGGCCGGCCCACGCGCGCAACATCGGATCCGCGAGCGCGACCGGAGACATTCTGGTGTTTGTCGATGCCGACGTGGTGATTGCGCCCGGCACCCTGCGGGCCTTCGCCGCTACCTTCGACCGCGATCCCGATGTGGCTGCGGTCTTCGGGTCGTACGATGATGCTCCAGCTACGACGGATTTTGTGTCGCAGTACAAGAACCTCTTCCATCATTTTGTCCATCAACACGCAGGTGAGGAGGCGGCGACGTTCTGGAGCGGCTGCGGTGCAATCCGGCGCACAGTGTTTCACACCGCCGGCGGATTCGATGCGGTGCGGTACCCCCGGCCCTGCATCGAGGACATCGAGTTGGGCTACCGGTTGCGCGCCGCCGGGCACCGCATTCTTCTCAACAAACACATCCAGGTGAAACACCTGAAGCGCTGGACACTGCGCGGGATGGTGAAGACGGATGTGTTCGACCGAGGGGTTCCATGGACGCAGTTGATTCTTGAGCGCCGCCGGCTGCCGAACGACCTCAATCTGCAGTTCACCCAGCGCCTGAGCGCGATGCTGGCTTACTCGATGCTGGTGTATGTGGCACTCGCGGCCTTCTTTCACAACATCGTGTTGTTGCCGCTTATTGCCGGCCTGTTTATCATGGTGGTCGCCGCGATGGACTGGTCCAGCAAGTCGCCGCTGTTTCATCTGAACAGCCGCCGGTCAGAGTGGATTTGTTACGGCCTCATTGCCGTGATTGGCGCGCTGGCGGTGGCCCTGGATGAGCTTCGAATGCTCCCCCCACTCGCGGTGCTGCTCACGTCGATGGTTGCCGGGCGCTGGCTGCGCGCCACTGGCTGGTTCGGGAGACGGCTGCTCCTCGTCTTCGTCGTTGGTGCCCTGGCCACCATCATCGTCGTCTTATTGAGCCGGTTTTCGTTTCCCATCGTGGCGCCGTTGCTGGCAGCGGCCCTGCTGATTGTGCTGTTGAATTTCCGCCTGTACCTGTTCTTCATCCGCACGCGCGGCCACATGTTTGCGCTGGCGGCCCTCCCCATGCACCTCTTCTACTTCAGCTATGCCCTGGCGTCCCTGCTGATTGGCGTCGCGATGTTCGTGCGCGGCTCGCGGAACAGAGACCAGGCCGCAGCAGGGGCCGCCTAGGCGCGGCCGCGAAGAGGGGCCATCAGCGTGAGGATTGGTATTGATGCGAGCTGTTGGGCGAACCGGCGCGGCTACGGCCGGTATACCCGCGAGCTCGTGACGGCCATTCTCGACGCCGACACCTCCAACGAGTACACCCTCTTTCTGGACTCCGCGACGGAGCACCAGTGCCCTGATCTGCCGGCACGGGCCAGACGAGTGGTGATCCCAACGCGGTCTGCCGCCGCCGACGCCGCGTCAGCGGCCGGCCACCGGTCGCTCGGCGACCTCTGGGCCATGGCGCGAGCGGTCTCACGCGGTAGCCGAGAGCTCGACTTGTTCTACTTCCCTACCGTGTATACGTTTTTCCCCGTGCCCGGCCGGCTGCGGCCCATGATCACGGTGCACGACACGATTGCCGAGCGCCACCCGCACCTGGTCTTTCCGCATTGGCAGAACCGGCTCTTCTGGAAGCTCAAGGTGGGTTGGGCCATCCGGCAGGCCGCGCAGATCATCACGGTCTCAAATACCGCGCGGGCGTCGGTGAGCGAGTACTTCGGCCTGGATCCGAACGCGGTCAGGGTGGTGTCGGATGCGGTCAGCGCCGAGTTCCGCCCGGTTCATGATCCCGCGCAGCTCGAGCGACTGCTGGCAGCGCACGGGCTGGCCCACGGCGGCCGATTCATCCTCTACGTTGGCGGCATCAGTCCGCACAAGAACATCCAGCCTCTTGTTGAGGCCTTTTGTTCCCTCATGAACCATGAGGCCCTGAGAGACGTGAAACTTGTCCTCATCGGCGACTACCAGGGGGACGTCTTTTTCTCGAGTTATCAGTCGCTGCTCGAACGGGTGAAAGCCCTTCAGGCCGAAACACGTGTGGTCTTCACCGGGTTCGTCCCGGACGCCGACCTTCCGCATTGGTACACCGCGGCAGAAGTGTTGGTCCTTCCGTCTGTGGATGAGGGTTTCGGGTTGCCGGCCCTCGAGGCGATGGCTTGCGGCACCGCCGTCGCGGCGAGCCGGGCTGGCGCGCTCCCAGAGGTCATCGGTGATGCGGGGATTCTGTTTGATCCGCGGTCTGTCGCCGAGCTTCGCGCGGCGCTTGAGCGGATTCTGACCGACGCGCCCCTTCGCGCGGGGCTGTCGGCAAAGGGACTGCAGCGTGCCGCGCAGTTCACGTGGCAGGCCTCGGCCAGGTCCGCGATCGCGCTCTTCCAGGAGGTGGCGGCGCGATGATTGCCGATCGGCCTCTGCGGATCTGCATGGTCACGACCTTTTATCCTCCCTACAACTTCGGCGGAGATGGGATTGTCGTCGAGCGGCTCGCGATTGAACTGGCCGACCGGGGGCATCACGTCGAGGTCATTCACTGCGTTGACGCGTTTCTGGCACTCACACCCTCGGTGCACTCAGACCTGGCGCCGCCGGCGAAGCGTCCCAACCTCGTGGTTCACAGCCTGAAGAGCCGGGCCGGTATTTTGTCGCCGATCCTCACCCATCAAACCGGCCGTCCCGTGCTCAAGCGCAGACCGATCAAGCGCATCCTCGCCGCGGGCCGATTTGATGTCGTTCATTTTCACAACATGTCGTTGATCGGCCCGACGGCCGTGCACTACACGAACGCCATCCGGCTCTACACACCGCACGAACATTGGCTGGTCTGCCCTCTGACGGTGTTGTGGAAGTTCAACCGCGAGCCCTGCACCCACAAGCAGTGTGTGGCGTGTACGTTGCGGGCCGGCCGGCCCCCGCAACTGTGGCGCCATACCGACCTCCTGAAGCGCGCGATGCCGCAATTTGATGCGGTCGTCACGCCCAGTCGATTTACCTGGGACAAACATCTTGAGATGGGCCTGCCGCCCGTCAAGCGTGTGGAGTATCTGCCGCACTTTCTTCGGCTGCCTCCGCCGGCGTCGCCCGTGTCACCGTGGCCAAGGCCCTATTTCCTCTATGTGGGCCGTCTCGAAACGATGAAGGGCGTGCAGGTCCTGATCGACGCGTTTCGCACGGTGACACACAGCGACCTCCTCATCTGCGGACAAGGCACACACGAATCCAGATTGCGCCAGCTCGCGCAGCGGCTCCCGCACGTGCACTTTCTCGGGCGACGCACAAATGCCGAGTTGCAGGACCTGTACGCGCACGCCGTCGCCGCGGTCGTTCCCTCAGTCGGATACGAAGTCTTCGGCGTCGTCATCCTCGAAGCGCTCTCTCAACGCACTCCGGTGATCGTGCACGATCTGGGCGCCCTCCAGGAGGTCGTCCGCGACCTGCGCGGCGGGCTGCTGTATCGTGATGAGGCGGGCCTGCGCGCGGCGATCGAGACGCTGCGGTGGCAACCGCAACTGCGGAATGCGATCGGCGAAACGGGCTACCAGGGCGTGGCCGAAATGACGACTCCTGATTCGCACATCCGCCGGTATCTGGCGCTCATCAAGCGCCTGGCCGACGCCAGGGGCGCAACAGTGTAGCCGGGTCTGAAGACCCGGCCTCCATCAGGAAGGAGGCCGGGTCTTCAGACCCGGCTACCCCGTCAGTCCCAGTCGGCGTAGCGCGATCCATTCAGGGCCGTGCCGTCCGACCCGCTATGGACATCGTAAATGCCCGGGTCGGTCGACGGCCGCGTCGGGTCTGCTTCGGCGGGGACCGTCGTCCACGTGTCTGTCGACCTGGTGATGGTATCCATCGGTACGGCGCGCAGGTAGCCATCACTGACCAGCTGCTGAATGGACGATGGGTAGTTGCCTTTGTCGGCGAAGTACTGGTCGATGGCGTCGCGCATCCGGTAGAGGTTGGACTTGAGCGTCGCTTCTTCCGCTGTTCGAATGGACAGCCGGTACTGGTTCATCGCCACCGACGCCAGAATCATGATGAGCGACAGCACTACCAGCAGTTCAATCAGGGTCCAGCCGCGATCGGACCGGCTGCGACGCGTGTGGAGGTGGCGCATTACCAATCCTTGTATTTGGTGCCGTCGAGCGCAATGCCCGAGGACTTGGAGTAGACGTCGTACACGTTCTGCCCGCCCCAGACGGCCGAGTCTGCCCGGTCCTGGTAGGAGCGCATCCCCCACTCGGCCTCGCCAGTCATCGGGTCAATGGGAATGCGCCGCAGCAGCTTGATCTTGCTGCCGGTTGCATCGTTGTTGCGCGCCACGCCCTCCACCAGGGCCGTGAGCGACTTCGGATAGCCCTCGCTGCCAAACGGGATCTCCATGGGCGCAATGACCTGGCTGTCGGCCATGTCCTTGAACTTGTCGATGGCGTTGCGCATCTCCCGCAGCGAGCGTCGCAACTCCGATTCCCGCTGACGCTTCATCGTCACGCGGGCGAGGGGAAGCGCGGCGGACGCCAGGACCATCAGGACGGCTGTGGTGACCAGCAGCTCGATGAAGGTGAATCCCCCCACCGCCTTCCGGAAAAACGCCCGCCGGGTCATTACCGCACCGTCACGGTCGAAGGCACGAACTGCAGCGGCACTGGCAGTCCGGTTGGCCCCACGCCAATACCCGAAAGCGCGATCTGCGATGTGCCCGCGCCGATGGCTTCAAAGACGATGGAGGCCAGCACACCACTGCCCGATGCGCCCGCCGTGTCTCCCGGCCGAGCCACTGCGAGATCGATCCGGCCGATGTTGGCGTCAATGGTCGGCACAAACGACGTCCTGGCACCGTCGCCACGCAGCACACTGCCCTCATTCACCACAGTGGCGCGCAGCACTGCCGGGTTGTACGTGATCGTCAGCGACACCGACGAGAGCCCGGCCGCGTTGCTGAGCGTGACCGGCACGTTGTACGGCTGCCCACCCATCTGAAGCGGCGTGGCCGGCACCGTCACTGCCAACCGAGCCGGCCCTGTTGCGGGTGGGGGCGCTGGGGCAGCCACGGGGTCTCCAGCCGTCACCGGCACGATGCCCACGGCACGTCCGCCGCCGGCAGGTGGTGTCGCGGGAGGCGGCGCGGTCGTCGCCGGAGGCGGCGGTGCGCCCCCCCCAACAGTCGGCGGCGTCTGAGCCTGCGCCGGAGGGGTCGCGACAGGCGGAGTGGTTCCGCCTCCTGAGACCGGCTGCGACGTGATGAGCGGCGGCGTCATCGTCGCGCCGAAGTTGCCGCCGGTGCCCACATACATCGGCGCCAGGTCGGCGGCCGTCAGCTCCTGCGACCGCAGAATCCTCGGTGTGATGACCATGACGATGTCGGTAGAACCGACTTCGGAGCGGGTGCCGCCAAACAACGCCCGGAGAAACGGAATCTGATTCAGTCCGGGGAAGCCCTGAGCCGTGCGGCGGTCTTCCTCTTTGATCAGCCCGGCCAGCAGGTTCGACTCGCCGTCGCGCATGCGGAGTTTGGTCTGGGCCTTGCGTGTGCCGAACGCCGGCAACGACTGACCGTTGACATTCACGTCCGCGAGGCGAGTACTGCTCTCGACCGTGACCTCAAGGATGATCTCGCCATCAAAGCTCACCTGCGGAATGATGACGAGATTGATACCGATTGGCCGGTAGGCAAACGAGGTGGTCGGGGTTGTGGCGAGTCCCCCAGGCACCTGGGATGCAAAGGTCGTCTGAGGCACAGGAATTTCTTCACCCAGATTGAGGGTCAGCGAGGAACGTTCCTGGCCGCGGAGCTGTGGCCGCGCGAGGAGCCGGCTGTTTTCGTCGCTTTCGAGAAGCCTGAGGAGTGCCGACGGCACGGTGGCATAAAAGTCGGCGGTGCTCACACCCTGGCTGATGGTGTTCAGATTGAACGGTGCCGAGTCGCCGCCAATGGCGGTGGGCCGCGCTTCAGGGGACAACGCGAACCCAAGGGCGTACTGGCTCAGGTTGAGGCCCATCTCCTTGACCCGCTGCCGATTGACCTCGAGGATCTCGACATCGATGATCACCTCGGCCTTCGGCTTGTCGTTGGCCTTGATGATCTGGTCGAACACCTTGAGCACCGGCAGCGTGCCCCGCACGGTCAGCGCGTTCGTGTTCTTGTTCGCCTGAATCTGCGGCCTGACGCCGGGCACCGCCTGCACCAGTGTCGTCAACAGCTGCGACATCTCCGCAGCCTCGACGTGTGACAGGTAGAACACCTGCACAAACACATCGTCATGGGCCGTGCGGCCTGCCTGGTCGCTGCCGTAGACCATGATGCCGCGCGGGTTGATGACCTTGAAGGTCAGCTGGTTGGCATTGAGGACCTGCCCCAGCGCGGTTTCGAGTGTCTCACCCTGCAGGTCGATGGAGTACGGCCGAAGGAGTTGCGGACCGATCTGCTCCACAAAGGTCACGTTGATGCCGGCCATCGCGCCGATCGACGTCAGGATCTCGCGCACGCTGATGTTGATGAACCTGAACGTGATCGGCACCGTGGGATCGATGAGCACTGGAATCCCTGGCGTCTGTTGCGCCTGCCGCCGCAGTACGTCCATGCGTGACGGCGGCTGCATCGCCAGAAGTTCGTCGCGAAGGCGCCGTTCGATCGACGAGGCTTTGGCGGCCGCAAATACGTTCGCCGGATCCAGATCCGCGGCGAGCCGATACTCGGCCGCCGCGGCCGACCACTGCTCCTGCGTCTCCATGTCCTTGGCGCGGGCCATATGTTCGGCCGAGGCCGCCAGCGTCGCACGCTGCAGGGCGATTTTGAGATCCACCCGCGTCGGGCTGCCCTTCAGGGCCTCGCGATAGTGAGCCACCGCCGCGTCCCACTCGCTTTTCTTGGCGGCCTGCTGGCCACTCCGGAACGCGCGCCCGGTCGCGCACCCGGCCACAAGGACCAGGGTCACGCCAATCGCCGCCGCTCGCTGCATGCTCGCTCTATTCACCGAGGCTCCTTATCCGCCCGACTGCCGAATCGTCTGCTGGCCCTGTCCATCGAGATACGCCATCACGATGGATTCGAGGCCGACCTTCAAGAGACGGTACCGCCCGTCCACCACATCACCCTCGCGCGCCAGCACCACGAGTCCGGCCACCGACAGCGAGACCACTTTGCCCGGCTTGCCGGGCTCTTCGGCGAACCCCAGGAACTTCACCGGGATCTGCGGACGGGGCGGCGGTCCCACGGGTCTCGCTGGCTCAGGTGCCGGCGGGGCCGGCGCCGGCCGCGGAGGCGGTGGAGGCGGTGCAGGCGGTCGTGGCGGTATCCCAAAACCAAACGGATCGCGCGACCCCACGCTGGCTTCCGGCACCGGTTCCAGCGACCCGAGCTTCAGCGCTTCTGGCAGTACTCCCGCCGGCCCAGGAGCCTGCGGAGTGGCTGCTGGGGTATTGGACGCCTGGCTCGTGACTTCAGTTGTAGGGGGCGACAAGCGCGTGTACACCAGCACGCCGGCCACCACCAACAACACCACGAGCATGGCGATCTGCCTGATCTGTTGCGTCCGGTTCCCGGCCATCAGTTTCATCGCGCCGCTGCTCCGGCCCGGTTCGAGTAGTAGGTCGCCACCGACAGCACCACCTCGAGCGAGCCCCCGCCACTCTCACTATTGCCTTGACCGAGCTTCACGCTCTCAACGATGAAGAACCCTTCGGCCGTCTCGAGGTCATACAGGAATCCCCGGACATTCGCGTACCCGCCGGTCAGCGAGATATCCACCCGAAAGCGCATCAGCGTGCTGTCTTCAACCTCTTCAGGTTCATAGCTGCTGCTCGAGAACTCCAGCCCATTGTCCCGAATGAGCGTGAAGACCTGCAGGTACAGCAAATCTCTGGCGGCGGCGAGATTCGAGGGAAGCACGTCCGCATAAAACGTCTTCAGATCCTCATCGGCTCGCAGTTTGCTCGTGCGGGTTTCGTTGGCCGAACGCTCGGCGCGGCGCGCTTCTCCCAGCGTCATCTGCGCCGCTGTCGCGCGCTCTTCATCACCGGCCACACTGGCCTGCAGCGGGAAGACCACCAGCACCAGCACCGCGATGTTGACGGCCACCGCCGCCAGCAGCGGGATGACCAGTCCGCGTCGTTCCGCGAGCACTCGACGCCAGAGGCTCATCGCCCACCTCCAACAGCAGCGGGCTGCGGGGGCGCCGCCGGCACGTCTTTCGCCAGCGGGAGGTATCCCACCACCACCGTCGCGAGTTCGAGTCCTTCCTCGTTTCGGTCGGCAACCGTCGGGCGCGCATCGTAGAAGGCCCCGGTATTTTCGAGCGCCGTCATGAAGGTCGCCACGTCCTCGACCCGACGGCCCATCAGCATCATGGTCACCGTGATGTTGCCGTTTTCGATCTCGGGAGACACCGCCGTCAGCCGCACACCCATCGGAATGGTGTCTTCGATATAACTGAAGAACGTGGTCCAGCTGAACGTGCGGGCGTCAATCAGGCTGTTCGCCTCACGAGCCGAGCCTGCCAGCGTATTCAGCACAGCCGGGTCGACGCTGCTCTGCACCGCCACGGCGCTCTGTCGCAGCCTGGCCGCGGCGTCCGCATCAGCGGTCGCCTGCGCACGCAGTTCCGATCGGCGTGACGACAACTGCATCAGGCGCGTTCCGTTCGTCACCGTCAGAGCCACCGCTGCCACCGCGAGCAGGCCGAGCAGCAGCGCGACGATACGTTCGTTGTAGAAGGGCCGGGTGGCCAGATTGCCGCGCAACATGATCAGGCTCCCACCCCTTCGCGCAGTAATACGCCCAGCGGCGCGGCGACCGCGTCCAGCACGGCCGCGCTGACGCCGATGCGATCGGCAAACGCCGCCGCGCCCCGTACATCAACCGGCTGCGCCTCCACGCCGAGGCGCTGGCTGATTTCGCGGCGAATCGCCTCGCCTCCCTCGCCCGCCCACGAGGCCCCGCAGAGCCAGACGCGCGCGAACTTCCCGCCCTCAAGGCGATCCTCGTGGTACATCGCCGTCTGGTGCACCAGCGCGCCGAGGGGTTCCTCGTCGATCGCGTGGCGGTGCCGATAAAACACCAGTTCGCCCTCGCGCACGATCGCCAGCACGGTCGATTCTTTCGCGACGCACACCAGCAACCAGTCTCCTGCCGGAGTGGCATTGCCGGCCAGCGCCGCGTTCAGGACACTCACGCTCGCCAGGTCCACCACACCGGGATGCGTTCCAAGCGCCAACACCACCTGCTCGTACTCGACCACGGCCGCGCGTCGCGCCGCAATCGCCGCCAGCGTCGTCGCACCGGTTTCCTGATGCGCGATCACGTGCGTCACTTGTGCGTCGTCGAGCGGAAATGGCGTGGCCTTCTTGATCTGCCATCGAACGAGTTGATCGACGTCGGCGGCCTTCGGGGGGAGTTCCTCAAAGGTCAGGAGCGACAGGCGTGCCGCCGAGTCGGGCACGACGAGCGCGGCGCGACGAGGCGGGCGGATCCCTGCTGCCTCGCAGGCCTGACGGATCGCCGCCGTGACCACCGCCGGGTCGTGAATGTTGGTGCCGGTGAGCGACGGCGTGACGACGCCGGGTGGCAGCGCTGCGGATGCGCAGGCGGACACAACAAGCCCACCCGGCCTGCGATCGATTTCCACCACGGTCACGCGGCCGGCGGCGATTTCAATTGCGGCCGTCGCCGGCTGGGCCGACAGGAACGACGAGCGTGGCGAGGACTGTGCGCGGGAAGTCATTCGACGAACGTCACCTTGTTGATCTCCCGCAACGTGCTCTCCCCTCTCATGATCAACCCGACGGCGCACTCTCGAAGGAACCGCATGCCCTCGTCGCGCGCCGCACGTTTGATCTCGGAGGTGGGCCGCCGCTCAAGAATCATGTCACGGATGCGATCGGTCAAATCCATGAGCTCGCAGATGGCCGTCCGGCCTTTGAACCCGGTGCCGCCGCATTCGATACAACCGGCGCCCTCGAAGAACTGCTGCGTGGTGGCCAGGCCCGGATCGAGCGCCGACTCGATGAGCATCTCGCGCGAGACCACGGCCGGCCGTTTGCAGTGCAGGCAGATGCGTCGCACCAGCCGCTGCGCCAGCACGCAGTTGAGCGCGGAGACGAACTGGTACGGCTCCACGCCCATGTTCAGGAACCGGCCCAGCACGTCGATGACGTTGTTCGCGTGCACGGTCGTGAACACGAGGTGGCCGGTGAGCGCCGACTGGATGGCAATCTGCGCGGTCTCGGGGTCGCGGATTTCACCCACCATGATCTTGTCAGGGTCGTGTCGAAGCACCGACCGCAAGCCGCGGGCAAACGTCAGTCCCTTTTTCTCGTTGATCGGAATCTGCGTGATGCCTCGCAGCTGGTATTCCACCGGGTCTTCGATGGTGATGATCTTGTCTTCAATCGTCTTGATCTCCGAGAGCGCGGCATACAGCGTGGTGGTTTTGCCGCTGCCCGTGGGGCCGGTCACCAGCACCATGCCGTACGGCTCGCGGATGTATTTCCGGAACCGCCGCATCTCATCCTCAGGCCAGCCCAGGATGTCGAGGCGCAGTTCGGTGAACTGCTCACTGAGCGATTCCTTGTCGAGGATACGGATGACGGCGTCCTCGCCGTGCACACTCGGCATGATCGAGACGCGGAAGTCGATCGTCTTGCCGCGCACACGGAGTTTGAAGCGGCCGTCCTGCGGCACGCGCTTTTCGGCGATGTCGAGTTCCGACATGACCTTGATGCGCGAAATCAGCGTGCTGTGGTGGCGCTTGTCGATCGGCTTCATCGCCTGCTGCAGCACACCGTCGATGCGGTATTTCACATGCACCGCGTCGTCCTGCGTTTCAATGTGGATGTCCGACGCGCGCCGCTGCAGCGCGGTGAACACCATGGTGTCCACGAGCCGGATGACCGGGCTGATGTCAGAGGTGAGTTTGTCGACGGTCAGGTTCTCGTCGCCGCCCGCTTCCTCGTCACGGAGGATCTGCATCTGGAAGCCCTCGGTGGCCTCCTCGAGGACTCGGGTGGAACTCTCGCTTTTCTTCAGGATGCCCTGAATGGCCGACGGCGCGCCCACCGTCACGCGGACCGGTGTTCCCAGCTGCAGGCCGATTTCATCAATCGCCTGCAGGTCACTCGGGTCAGACACCACGATGAGCAGGGTGTTTCCGTCGCGTCGATACGGCACAAAGCCGTACCGCAGCATCAGGTCCGCGGGAATGCTGCGGAACAGATCGTTGTTGATCTTGAACCGCGTGAGGTCCACAAACTCGAGCTCGTAGCGATCGGCCAGCTGGCGTGACCTGGCGGCCTCGGCGGCGTAGTCCACCGGCGAGTGGTCGCCGTCCAGCTCCAGGTCATCAGCGGCGTGCGGGGGCGGTGTCTCTGTGGACATAACAGGCGATCAGGTGAGGCTCGAGAGTTGGAACAGCGGCATATAGAGCGACAGCAGCAGCGCCGCGATCACAATGCCCATGATGACGAGCAGGAGGGGCTGCATGAGGTTGGAGAACCGGGTCAGGCTCGTGTCGTTCTCCTCGTCGTAGAAGTCCGCGATGCTGTTGAGCATCTCGGCGAGCGCGCCGGTGGACTCGCCCACCTCCACCATTTCGATCGCCACATCGGGGAACGTGCCTCGTCGCGAGAGCGAGTCGTGCAGGCTCATGCCCTCGCGCACTTCCTTGGCGACGATATCAAGATCCTGCGCCACGGCGCGATTGCCGACCGACTTCGAGGCGATGTCGAGGGCGTTGACCAGCGGGATACCGCCCGCCAGCAAGGTGGACACCGTTCGCGCGACCTGCGCGGTGGAGAACTTCCGGCTCAGCGGGCCGAACCATGGCAGCCGCAGCATCGCGCTGTCGAGCCGCCGGCGTTGCCCGGGCTGTCGAACCCATATCCAGCCCAGGACGACCACCAGCAGCACCGCCGGGACCCAGACGAACACGTTGTTCACGATGCCTTCAGAAAACGCCACGATCAGCCGCGTCGACGCCGGCAGCTCCGCGCCGGCGGAAAACCCCCGGTAGAAGGCGCCGAATTCCGGCACGACCTTGAACACGATCAATCCGACCACGACAGCCGAAATCACCAGGAGCACCATCGGGTAGATCAGCGCCGACACCATGCGCGACCGTACCGACGAAATGATCTTCATGTGCGCCACATAGCGCCGGAGCACCGTCTCGAGGCTGCCGCTTTTTTCGCCGGCCATCAGCGAGGCGTGGTAAATCCCCGCGAACATGCCGCCCTGCGCCTCAAAGGCATCAGACAACGCGCTGCCGGAACGGACGCGCTCGTACACGTCGGTCAGCACGGCCTTCAGCGTGGGGTTCGGCACGCGGCGCCGGAGAATGTCGAGCGACTGCACCAGCGGCAGGCCGGCGCGGAGCAACGTGGCCATCTCCTGGTTGAAGATCAGGAACTCCGAGCTTGAGATGTGTTTGCGCGACGGCAACTGCACCGAGAACTGCCCCACCCCCACGCCACCCACGCGCTGCAGCGACAGCAGAAACAGTCCTTTGCTTTCGAGTTCGTGCCGCAGCGCCAGTTCGCTGTCTGCGACATATGTGCCTTGCGTGACTTGACCGGCGGCGGACGCGACTTTGCAGCGAAATTGCATCGGCGTCCTTTGCGGCCTAGCGTCCCGTCAGCGTCAGGATGCGACGGACGTAGTTTTGCGTCTCGCGATACGGCGGGATTCCGCGGTAACGGGTCACCGCGCCTTCGCCGGCGTTGTACGCGGCCAGCGCCAGCGACTCACGGCCCTTGCCGTAGCGGTCAAGGAGGCCGCGGAGGTGACGCAGTCCCGCATTCAGGTTCTGGGCCGGGTCAAACGGATCCTCGAGCGCGTACTGCCGGGCCGTCGCCGGCATCAATTGCATCAGCCCCATGGCGCCCTTGGGTGACACGGCGCGCGACTCGTAGTTGGACTCCACCTGCACCACCGCGCGGGCCAGGTCCGCGCGCACGCCGTGATGCGCGGCCAGCCGGTCTACCAGCGCCATCAACTCGGTGCGTGATGCCGTTGCGCTTTCGGCGGCGGCCGCGGTTTCGGCGTCCACGGACAGGATCGGCACGGCAATGCCGTCACCGGCTCGTTCTTCTGCAGGCGGCACATAGGGAACTTCGTCCGGCGTCACCGACACCACGAAGTCTTTCGGCACCCACATCTCGCCGCCCGTGCGCAGCGTCACCACGGCGCTGTCGCCGTTAAAGGTGACCGAGGCGACATTCAGCACCCGTCCGCCGCGGAAGGTGACCAGGTCCGCGGATGCCACAGACGGCACCAGGACCATGGCCAACCCGACTATCGCGCCAAGACGGGTGTGCTTCACAGATAGTCTCCGGCGACCGGGTTAGGAGGGCTCAACAAACAGGCGGTAGATGCGAATCCCCAATTCACGCGTGTCCTTGAAGCCGCCCGGCAGCTGGGCCGGGATGAAGGACCGGTCCACACCGATCCGCAACTCGGACATGTCGCCCGTGCCCATCTGGTCTGCACGCAGTTGAATACGACGCAGGACGGGGTTGACGTTGTCAGCAGGAAATGTGGCGACACTTTGGCTGCCTAGATAGACGTTGACAATCTGCGGTTGGTCGAACAGATCGGGCCGTCCGTCAAATTCGAGGTACAACGTCGAGTCTTTCTTGGGGTTCTGGAAGGACGCCACGTAGTCCCGATTGGTCCAGAACCACTCGCGCGCGGGGTTCTCAGGTGCCCACTCGGCCGGGTGCGCGCCGGACCGCAGCACGATGAACACATTCTCGGACTGCGGCAGCACACGGAGGGACGCCACCTTGTAGGACCGCGAGTCGGGCTCGGGCCCCTGCAGAGGCGCGCGGATGTCCGTCGCATCCAGGCGGTACAGCCCGACCCGGATCGTCGCCTCGCCCAAATACGGAACCACCGGCATGAAACTCGTCCGCGTGTACTCGACGGGTTGCCCCGGTCGCCACGTCGAGGTCTTGGTCGGCAGATCGTGATCGTCGCTCCACCGATTGACGCCATCCGCGTCAAGCATGTGCATGAACACCCGGTAGTCGCCGTCGAACGCGGCGCCAGGCAGCACTTCGAATCGGTACGTGAAGTCGATGGGACTGCCGAGCGCGGCGGCGGTCTTATTCAACGTGAGCGACACGGACGCCATCGGCGGCGCATCGTCCTTGGCTCCGCAGCCGGCAAAACTCATCATTACCAAGGCCGCGACCACAGGCGCGGCCGCTCTCAAGCGCGGCGAGTGATTGACCACCTTGGCATGGTACCGTATTGCCCCTATGCTGTTCAATATGTTAGCCTTGCGGCGAAATTGCCCCTTGACCCTCTCATGAAATCAGACGCCCTCGGCATGATTGAAACGCGCGGCTTGATCGGTGCGATCGAGGCGGCAGACGCCATGGTCAAGACGGCCAACGTGACCCTGGTCGGCAAGGAATACATCGGCGCCGGGTACGTCACCGTCTTCGCCCGGGGGGATGTGGGGGCCATCAAGGCCGCCGTTGATGCCGGGGCCGCTGCGGCACGCCGTGTCGGGGAACTGATTTCCGTCCACGTGATCGCGCGCCCGCACGCCGACGTGGAGCGCGTGTTGCCCGGCGCGCCAGCGCCTGCCAAGGGCTGACACCGTTCGCTGGGGCCAGATAAATGGCACAGCCACCCGCTGACACCGCCGCCCCGCCCTCACCCGCCGTGAGTGACTCGCGACGGATGGCCGTTCGCGCGAAGGCCGCCGCCGCGCGCCTGGCCGAATGCTCCCAAACCCAGATCGACACCATCGTCGGGGCCGTGGCGGCAGCCGCCCGCACGCGTGTGGAGTCATTTGCGCAACTCGCCGTGGAAGAAACCGGCTTCGGCGTCGTGGCCGACAAGATCCAGAAGAACCGATTTGCGGCCGAGCGGGTGTACGAGTTCATCAAGCCGATGCGTACCGTCGGCGTTATCCGGCGAGACGATGAGCGGAAGGTGGTGGAGATAGCGGAACCGTTCGGCGTGGTGGCCGCCATCGTGCCGTCCACCAATCCGACGTCCACGGCCATCTACAAGATTCTGATCTCACTCAAGGCCCGCTGCCCCATCGTCATCAGCCCGCACCCGTCGGCGGCGCGTTGCATCACTCAGGTGGCCGAGACCCTGGCCGAGGCGGCATACGCGGCCGGGGCTCCGGATGGATCGGTGAACTGGCTGACGCAGGTGTCGCTCGAGGGGACGCAGGAATTGATGCGCCACCGTGACGTGGCGGTGATTCTGGCCACCGGTGGGATGGGGCTGGTGCGAGCGGCGTACAGCGCGGGCAAACCCGCCTATGGCGTGGGCCCGGGCAATGCGCCGTGTTTCATTGAACGTTCGGCTGACCTCGCCAAGGCCGCGAGCGACATCCTGACCGGCAAGAGTTTCGACAATGGCGTGCTGTGCTCGTCGCCAAACTCTGTGGTCGTCGAGAGCGCCGTGGCCGCTGAGACGCGCCGGCAGTTTCAGGCGCAGGGCGGCTATTTTCTCTCGCCCGCCGAGGTGGACATCGTCAGCAAGGCCCTGGTGACGCCGCAGCGACTCCCCAACCCGAAGTTTGTCGGCAAGTCGGCGACGTATCTCGCGAAGGCGATGGGCATCACCGTGCCCGCGGGGACGCGGGCTCTGATTGCCGAACTGGCCGGCGTCGGGCGCGAGTTCCCGTTGTCGATCGAGAAGCTTTGCCCGGTGCTGTCGTACTACGTCGTGGCGGACTGGCAGCAGGGCTGCGAACGGTGCAAACAGATCCTGCGGTATGGCGGGATGGGCCACACGATGTCCATCCACTCGAAGAACGAGCCAGTCATCCTCGAGTTTGGCCTCAAGAAGCCGGCGTTCAGAATCGTTGTGAATACGCCCACCACCCACGGGTCGATCGGCCTCACCACCGGCCTTGACCCGGCGATGACGCTCGGTTGTGGCGGCTACGGTGGCAACATCACGTCGGACAACATCACGCCCATGCACTTGTTGAATATCAAGCGGCTGGCGTACGAGATCCGCCCCGCCTCGACGGGCCGGGCCACTCCCGCGGCACCTGCCGGCGCGAGTCCGGCTCAGGCCCCCCTGCCTCAGGTGGCGGCTGCGACCGTCGAAAAGGGGCTGTCAGCCGCCTCGGTCACGTCGCACGTCGAGGCGTTTCTCGATGGCCGATCTGGCGCTGGGCACGGTTCGCCGGCCGCCACCTCCCAGTCAATCGCGGAATTTGTCTGCGAAAGCGACGTTCAGCAGGCCATTGACCTGGGGAAGACCATCCTTGTCGGGGAGCGGACGATTGTCACTCCCTTGGCCCGCGATTTGGGCGAAGCCCACAAAGTGTTGGTCAGCAGCGCGTGGCCGGCGACGGCTCGCCGATAGGAACTCCAATAGCTGCAGGTACTTAGGGTTGACTCCCGGCCGGTGCGAGGTTACCATCGACGCACATGACTTTGGCCCGGCTCCTCACCCGGCTTGTTGCGTTGTCTGGCACATGCCTTGTGGTGGCCTGCGGAGCCCGCGCGACCCCGGCGCTGCCAGTCGTCCCATTGCCAGTGGCGCCGCCCGCCCAGGTGGCGGTTCCGGCGGTGACGCCGCCGGCCGCTCCCCTGGTTGACCCCATCAGTGCCCTGGTCGAGACGTCCGAGAAGCTGTTTGCGCGAGGGCAGGCGGAATTGTCCCTCGGACATCTGACCGCCGCGCGTGGCCTGTTTGACCGGTCGGTGGACATGTTGCTCGACGCCCCACAGGGCGCCCGGGTTGAGCCGCGCCTTCGGGTGCAGCTTGAACGCCTGGTCAGCCGCATCAGTGCATTGGAGATCCTGGCCCTGCGCGAGGGTGACGGGTTCACGCAGGCTCGAACGGAGCCGGCGGTGATCGACCAACTGCTTGAGGCCGCAACACTCGCCCTGCCAGAACCGACGCGCGAAACCCAGGCGGCAGTGGCCGCAGACCTGGCGTCCACCGAACACGACCTTCCTATCGACAACAACGACCGGGTGCAGTCGTTCGTCGAGTTGTTTCAGGGCAACCTCCGCGACTTCATGCAGGAGAGCCTGGCGCGCAGTTCGAAGTATCTGCCGATGGTGCAGGAGATCTTCCGCTCCGAAGGCATCCCGCTCGACCTGGCCTATCTGGCTATTGTCGAAAGCGGCTACAAGACCAACGCCCTGTCCCGGGCTTCGGCGCGAGGCGTGTGGCAGTTCATGCCGGCCACCGGCGCTGAGTACGGACTTGACCAGACGTGGTTCCTCGACGAGCGGTCGGACCCTGAGAAGGCCACGCGCGCTGCGGCGCAGTACCTGAAGTCGCTCAACCGGATGTTCGACGGTGACTGGAATCTGGCGATGGCCAGCTACAACGCGGGCCCGGGCCGTCTGCAGCGCGCCGTGAACAAGAGCAAGATCAACGACTACTGGAAACTCACCGAGACGTCGAAGTTCCTGCCGAAGGAAACCCGCAACTACGTGCCGATGATCATGGCGGCCGTGCTCATTGCCAAGAACCCGCAGGCGTACGGGTTCGACGCCGTGCCCGTGTCTCCGCTTGTGTTCGACCGAGTGACCGTGCCGGACGCGCTCGACCTTCGGACTGTGGCCGAGTGGACAGGGGCCACGATCGAAGATATCCGCGCGCTGAATCCGGAATTGCGGCGCACGACCACACCGATTGGCTCGCACGATCTGAAAGTGCCGCTGGGTATGGCGCCCGTCGTCGAAGCGAAGCTGGCTACGGCAGACCCGTCGCTGTTCGCGCGGTTCTCCTACTACCATGCGAAGGCAGGCGAGAATCTGGCGGCCATCGCGCGGCGATTCAAGATCACTCGAACGGATCTGGCCGCCGCCAACCGCCTGCGCACGACCTCGAAGCTCAAGGCTGGCCAGAAATTGCTGATCCCTCTGGTGGTGACGTCGGCGCTTGCCTCGCGCCCAGCCGTGGCAACAGCAACGGCGGACGTGGCCTCGGCCGTGACCTATCGCGTGAAGCCCGGCGATACGTTGTTCGGCATTGCGCGGCAGTTCGACACCACGGTGGACGACATCCGCAAGTGGAACTCGCTGACGTCAACCAAACTGGCCGTCGGCGACCGGCTTACGATTCATCGCAACTGAGACAGCGTTCGGAGTCCTGGGGTCCCGGAGTCTTGGGGTCGCCCCGACCGCGTCCCTTAAGAACTTCCAGCACGCCGACTGGAGGAGATCGCAGAATCTGCGATCTCGGGCGCCCCGTCCTTCCGAAACACTGAAGAACTAACGGCGTAAATGCTGGCCCCGATGTTGCGCTCAGAGCCCGCATGTTGGCTCGACTCCATGCGGCGGCGGTGTTCGGGGTGGAAGCACTCCCGGTCTCGGTTGAAGTAGACGTGTCGGGTGGAGGGTTGCCTGGCATCACCATGGTGGGCCTGCCCGACACCACGGTCAGGGAAAGCCGGGACCGCGTGCGCTCGGCGATTCGCAATTCGGGCTTCCCGTTTCCCGTGGGGCGGGTCACGGTGAGTCTCGCGCCAGCCGACGTGCGCAAGATCGGCGCGGCGTTTGACCTGCCCATCGCGCTCGGCATCCTCGCCGCCTCCGGCATCCTGCCCCAGCGCGATGGCCGCGAGATGACCATCGTGGGCGGCTTGTCGCTCGACGGAGGCATTCCTCCCATGCAGGGGGTGCTGCCCATCGCCGTGGCCGCACGCAAGGCGCGAAGGCCCGCGTTGATCTTCCCCGCTGCGAATCTCGCCGAAGCGGGCATCGTCGCCGATCTGCCGCTCTATCCCGTGGCCTGCCTCAACGAGGCCGTCCGTGTGCTCTCACTATCCGACCCTCCATCGGCGACGCCTCCAGTGCCGATGGCGCCCATCGGTGCACAGGGCGCCGAAGACCTGGCTGATGTCTGCGGCCAACTGCGAGGCCGACGGGCGTTGGAAATCGCGGCGGCCGGCTCGCACCACCTCCTCTTCTCCGGCTCACCAGGGGCGGGCAAGACGATGCTGGCGCGGAGATTGGCGGGGTTGCTCCCGCCACTGGAGTTCGACGAAGCGCTGCTGGTGACGTCGATCCACTCCATCGCGGGGCTTCTGCCGCCCGGTTCGGGCCTCGTGGTGACGCGGCCCTTCCGCGCGCCGCATCACACGTGCTCGGACATGGCCCTGGTGGGCGGTGGCGCGTCACCGAGGCCCGGCGAGGTCAGTCTCGCGCACGCCGGTGTGTTGTTCCTCGACGAGTTGCCGGAGTTCAGCCGGCGCGTGCTCGAGACGCTGCGGCAACCCCTGGAGGCCGGCGTGGTGCATGTGGCGCGCGTCGCGCGCAGTGTGACTTTTCCCGCGCGGGTCATGCTGGTCGGTGCGATGAACCCCTGCCCCTGCGGATTCCACGGCGACGCCCGACGTCGCTGTCACTGCCCGCCCCCGCTTGTGGACCGGTATCAGCGGCGCCTGTCGGGGCCACTCCGCGACCGCTTCGACCTGGGTGTGGAGGTGCAGGGGGTGCCGTGGGGCGACATCACTGGCGACCCCGTGCGGGAAACCAGTGCCGTGGTACGCGCGCGGGTTCACGCGGCGCGTCGCCGGCAACTCGATCGGCAGGGCCGCCTCAACTCGGAACTCGACGGCCGCGCCCTTCGCACGCACGCGCCGCTCGATCGCCCGAGTCATGCACTCATGGCGACGGCGGTCACGCGGCTTGGGCTCAGTGTCCGGGGCGTCACACGTGTACTGCGCGTGGCTCGCACCATCGCCGACCTGGGTGGCGACGTTGAACTGCGCGCCGATCACGTGGCCGAGGCCCTGCAGTTCCGAGTCCCGGAACGAAGTGGCTGAAACCTAAGCCGGTTTGGTGTGTTTCGTGTAGACCGTCGTCTGACCCGTGGCGTTGAAGGTCAGCACGGTGAACGGCTGGAAGGGCTTCAAATCCATGCCTGGCGCACTGGAGGGCATGCCGGGAATGGTGAGACCGATGATGCCCTTGGGCTTTTCCTTGAGCAGCCGCGCAACGTCTGAGGCCGGCACGTGCCCTTCGATGACGTAGCCGCCAATCAGCGTGGTGTGGCAGCTTTGCAGGCTGGCGGGAATCTGGTGCTTCACCTTGATGGGGCCCATGTCAGCCTTGATGACCGTGGCGCGATAGCCGTTGGCGGTGGCGTGGTTCACCCACTCCTGGCAGCACCCGCAGCTGGGGTCTTTGTAGACAATCATCGTGGGCGCCGGTTGGCCAGTGGCCCTCCGCGGCAGGCCCAGAACGGCAGTGGCAGCCCCGACAAGGGTAAGAAGGACGTGGCGACGGTCAACGTGGGTTCCCATGACTGACTAATTCTGCACCATTTTTCCCAAATTTGTATGTTTAACTGATGTGACTCGGTGACGCTAACCCCTTGCCTGATTTGGTCTTTCGGGTGAGCCTGTGCTACATTTCGACACTGGGCATGCGTTCACCGAAATACACCGTCCTCATCGCCAATAGACAGACCGGAGCCGTCCGGCGGATGACGGTTGCCCGTCGCCCTGTGGCATTGGCGGTGATCGGTGTGTTGTGTGTGCCGGTGCTGATGGGCCTCGGTGCTCGTTGGTCGGGACAAGCGGAGATCACCCGCCTGGCGCAGCAGACTGACGCGTTGCGGATCGAGAACGACAGCTACCGCGCCGCGACCGGAGAACTGGCCGCGCAAATCTCGACACTGCAAACCGCCATCACCGAACTTGGTGAAGACGCGCGGTTGGATCCCGCTGCCAAGCGTGCGATCGACAACTTGCCTGCGCTGGTGAAGAATCGCGCAATGGGCGTGGGTGGTGGCGGCGCGGCCGCCACAACGCCGCCGGTGACTGCGTCGCTCGGCTCTCCAAACGACACGTTCGGTATTCTGCAAAGCCTGCTCGGCTCGCTCGAAGCGCGCCTTGAGACCGTGCGCACGGGCGTCGAAAAGCAGCAGGCGCTTGCTGCAGCCACACCGTCCATCTGGCCGGTCGTCGGTTACCTGTCTTCGATGTTCGGCAGCCGCAAAGACCCGTTCACGGGTGGCCCCGACTTCCATCCCGGCCTTGATATCGCGGCACAGAGCGGCACGCCGATTCGCTCCACCGCAGACGGCACCGTGGAATCGTCCGGCTACTCCGGTAACTACGGCAATGCCGTGGTGGTGCGCCATGGCTTCGGCATTTCGACCCGCTACGGTCACATGTCGCGGATTACCGCGCGCACCAGCCAGCAGGTCAAGCGCGGCGACATCATTGGCTACGTGGGCTCCACCGGACGCGCCACCAGCGCGCACCTGCACTACGAGATTCTGCTCAACGGGCAGACGATCAATCCGCTGCGCCTGCTCGCCCGGCCGTAGCCGGTCCGCTCCCACCAGATTTTCCGTGTAGAATCGTTGGAATCCCCTCCGTGCGGGATGCCAGCATGATCAACACTCTCCTCGGTAAAATCATCGGGACCCAGAACGAGCGCGAACTGAAGCGCTTGCGGCCGCTTGTCGCCACGATCAACACCCTCGAGGCGCCCCTCACCTCCCTGTCAGACTCGGAGCTCCGGGCCAAAACCGAAACCTTCAAGGCCAGGCTGGCCCAGGGCGAGTCGCTCGACGACCTGCTGCCCGAGGCCTTTGCAGTGGTACGCGAGGGCGGGCGGCGCGTGCTCAACATGCGGCACTTCGACGTGCAGCTCATCGGCGGTATGGTGCTGCACGGCGGCCGAATCGCTGAAATGAAAACCGGCGAAGGCAAGACACTGGTCGCCACACTCCCCGCCTACCTCAACGCCCTCGCCGGCAAGGGCGTCCATGTCGTCACCGTGAACGACTACCTGGCCCGCCGCGACTCGGAGTGGATGGGCCGGCTCTATCGCTTCCTGGGCCTTTCCGTGGGCGTCATTCAGCACGACCTGAACGACGCCGATCGCCAGGCGGCGTACCGGTGCGACATCACGTACGGCACCAACAACGAATACGGCTTCGACTACCTGCGCGACAACATGAAATACGACCTCGGGCACTACGTGCAGCGGGGCCACTTCTTCGCCATCGTTGACGAAGTCGACAGCATCCTGATCGACGAAGCGCGGACGCCGCTGATCATCTCGGGTCCCGCTGAACAGTCCACCGACCTCTACTACGAGGTGGACAAGATCATCCCGAAACTCAAGGCCGGCGCGGTCACGCAGGGCAACGTCAAAGCGGAAGATCGCGAAGCCCTGGAAACGACGGGCGACTTCCTCGTCGACGAGAAGCACAAGACTGTGCAGTTGACAGAGAGCGGCATGGCGAAGGCCGAACAGATGCTGGCCCACCGCATCGTCGCGGGCTCAAGCGGGATGTACGACCCGGCCAACATGCCACTGCTCCACCACATCCACCAGGCGCTGCGGGCGCACGCGCTGTTCAAGGTGGACGTGGACTACATGATCAAGGACGGCCAGATCCTGATCGTCGACGAGTTCACGGGCCGCCTCATGCCGGGCCGCCGGTGGAGCGACGGCTTGCACCAGGCCGTTGAGGCGAAGGAAAAGGTCAAGATCGAGCGCGAGAACCAGACGCTCGCCACCATCACCTTCCAGAACTACTTCCGCAAATACGAGAAACTTTCGGGAATGACCGGCACGGCCGAAACCGAGGCCGAGGAATTCAACAAGATCTACAAGCTCGATGTGATCGTGGCGCCCACCAACCGCGGGCTGCAGCGCATCGAGGAGCCCGACACCGTCTATCGCACCGACGCCGAAAAGGCCGAGGCCATCGTCAACGACATTGCCGAGAAGCAGAAGACGGGACGGCCCACCCTGGTCGGCACGGTGTCGATTGAGAAGTCCGAGAAGTTCTCGAACATGCTCAAGCGGCGCGGCGTCAAGCACGTCGTGCTCAACGCCAAATACCACGCGCAGGAAGCCGAGATCGTGGCGCAGGCGGGACGTCAGGGCACCGTGACCATCGCCACCAACATGGCCGGCCGCGGCACCGACATTCTGCTGGGCGGTAACCCCGAATTCAAAGCCCGACAGCAGACGCTGATCGAACAGGTGGCCGAGCGCCTGCCCAAGGGCCAGGAGAAGTACGTCGACGACGAAGAGTTCGTCTACTTCTTCCACATCGACAGCTTCTACCGGGTGCCACGGCCCGACTACGAGCGCATCTACGCCGTGCTCAAGGCCGACGCCGACGCGGATCATGAAGCGGTGGTCAAGGCCGGTGGCCTTCACATCATCGGTACCGAACGCCACGAGGCGCGCCGTATCGACAATCAGTTGCGTGGCCGCGCCGGCCGCCAGGGCGACCCGGGCTCGTCGCGTTTCTATCTCTCGCTCGAAGACGACCTCATGCGCATCTTTATGGGCTCGGGCCGCATCTCGGGTCTGATGGAGCGTCTGGGAATGGAAGAAGGCGTGCCCATTGAGGCGCGCATGGTCACCAAAGCCATCGAGCGCGCGCAAAAACAGGTGGAAGCCCAGAACTTCTCCACCCGCAAACACCTGCTTGAGTATGACGACGTCATGAACAAGCAGCGCGAGAGTGTGTATTCGCTTCGCCGGCAGCTGCTTGACGGGCAGGTGCGCATCTCCGAAGAAGAGGAAGTGGACACGCGCGGCTACCTGATGAGCCTGGCCGAAGACGTGCTGGGGAATCTGGTCGATACCCACGCGCCCAAGGACGTGGACCCGGAGACGTGGGACCTCGTGGCGCTGCGCCTGGCGGCCGCCGATATGTTTGGGTTGGACGCGGCCAGGCTTGGCGCGCTCGAACTCGACACGATGACGTCTGACGGCATCATCGATGCGATCCTCGAACTCGCCGTGTCGCAGTATGCCGAGAAGGAAAAGGTCCTCGAGGCCGACCCCTCAATTCTGCGGCGCGTGGAGCGCGACATCATGCTCCAGATCGTCGACGCCCAGTGGAAAGACCATCTCTACAGCCTCGACCACCTGAAGGAAGGCATCGGCCTGCGCGGCTACGGCCAGCGCGACCCGCTCGTCGAGTACAAAAAAGAGAGCTTCACGCTCTTCCAATCCATGAAGGATCGGATCGACGAAGAAATCGTCCGGTACTTGTGGCGCCTCCGGCCCGTGCTCTCCGAGAGCGGCGAAGCGGCTCCCCCGGTGGTGGCTCCCCCGCCACGCAAAGCGCCACCCATGACGTTCAGCGGCGGCAGTTCGACAACCGCTCCTGCGGCGTCGTCGTTACCGCGCGGCGCGTCACTGGGAGCGCCGACACCGGCACGCACCGGCGGCGATGACGCCGATCTCAAGACGGTGCGGCGCGATGAGCCGAAGATTGGCCGCAACGATCCCTGTCATTGCGGCAGCGGCAAGAAATTCAAGAAGTGCCATGGGGCCTAGGCGGCCCCGTGGTGCTCAGTGCTGACGTGCTGAGTGCTGACGTGCCCGGGTGCTGGCGTGCGAAGGTCATGAATGAATGATGGAGATTCGATGAGCGAGAAGTTGGGGGCGGCAGCGCAGGTTATGGCGGGACTCACCGAGGCCCTGACGTTTGACGACATCCTGCTGGTGCCGCGGCACTCGCAGGTGCTGCCGAGCAAGGTGGACGTCGCGTCGCGCCTGACCCGGCGAATCAAGCTGAACGTTCCCATCCTCTCGGCGGCCATGGACACCGTCACCGAGAGCCGCCTGGCCATTGCGATGGCGCAACACGGCGGCATCGGCATCATTCACAAGAACCTCAGCCCCGAGGAACAGGCGTCGGAAGTGGACCGCGTCAAGCGGTCCGAGAGCGGCATGATCGTGAATCCGATCACCCTCTCCCCCAACCATCAGATTTTCGAGGCGCTCGAACTGATGAAGCGCTACCGCATCAGCGGTGTGCCGATTACCGACGATGGGAGCAAGGAGGGGCGGCTGGTTGGCATCCTGACCAACCGCGACCTGCGATTCGCCACGAGTATGGACCGCCCCATCTCGGCGATCATGACCACCGAGAACCTCATCACGGTGCCGGTGGGCACGCACCTCGATACCGCGCGTGAGATGTTCCATCACCACAAGGTGGAGAAGCTCCTGGTGGTGGACGCTGACTACCGGCTCAAGGGGTTGATCACCGTCAAGGACATCCAGAAGCTCATCAAATATCCGAACGCGTGCAAAGACGACCTCGGCCGCCTGCGCGTGGGAGCCGCCATCGGTGTTGGCAAGGACACGCCGGAGCGCGCCGCTGCCCTGGTGGCCGCGCACGTGGACGTGCTCGTCATCGATACGGCGCACGGCCACTCGCAGGGTGTGCTCGACATGGTGGAGAAGCTTCGCGGCGAGTACCCGAATGTGGATCTGGTGGCCGGTAATGTGGCAACCGCCGGCGCCACAACCGCGCTCATCGACCGCGGGGTTGACGCCGTGAAGGTCGGCATCGGCGCGGGCTCCATTTGCACCACACGTGTCGTGGCCGGCATCGGTGTGCCGATGATCAGCGCCGTGGCCGCGTGTGCGCGCGCGGCCGGCGATCGCGATGTGCCGATCATCGCCGACGGCGGTATCCGTTACTCGGGCGACCTGACCAAGGCCTTCGCCGTAGGCGCGAGCGCCGTCATGATTGGCAGCCTCTTTGCCGGCACCGACGAAAGCCCGGGCGAGGTCATTCTCTATCAGGGCCGGAGCTTCAAGGAGTACCGCGGGATGGGCTCGCTTGGCGCGATGCGCCGCGGCAGCCGCGACCGGTACTTCCAGGACGAGTTCGACCTTGACGGCGCTGAAGGGGTGGAAAAACTGGTCCCCGAGGGGATTGAAGGCCGCGTGGCCCACAAGGGCAGCGTCTCGGCGATGATTCACCAGCTCATCGGTGGCCTGCGCGCCGGCATGGGTTACACCGGGTGCCCCGACATTCCGACCCTTCAGCGCGACGCCGAACTCATTCGCGTGACGGCCGCCGGGATGCGCGAGGGTCACGTCCACGACGTGATCATCACCAAGGAAGCGCCGAACTACCGCGTCGAGTAAGGCGCGTCAGCGCCGGATGCGAATGCGGCGGTCGTCTCCGCCCTGATCGTCGATCGCCACCTGATGGGCCGTCATCGGCCGCTCCGCCCATCGGTCCGGCCACTCCACGGCGAGGATGCCGTCGAGGCCGGTTTCTTCAAGCCCCAAGTCCGTGACCTCCGCAGGCGTCAACCGATAAAGGTCGGCGTGGTACAACGGCAGCGACCCGCCGTACTGCTGAAGGATTGTGAACGTCGGACTCGACACGTCGTTGGGGTCCGCACCGAGTCCTTCGGCCAGACCACGCACAAAGGCCGTCTTGCCTGCGCCCAGGGGCCCGTCGATCAACACGACGTCTCCCACCCGCAACTCGGCCGCGATGTTCTTGCCCGCCTCGGTGGTCTCTTCCTCCGAGGTGGTGTGAATGGTCCTCACTCCTGCGCCTCCTCGGGCTTGCGGCGCCGTGTCGCCGTCAGTTCCAGCACGGCGTCGCCCAGGCGGTCTACGATGTCGCCGGCGATCATGGCGGTTTCGCCTTCATCGGCCGCCGCAAGGTCCCCCGCCAGGCCGTGGAGGTAGACGCCCAGCTGCGCCGCGTCCTCCGCATCGAGCAACTGGCCAAACCAGGCCGCCACGACCCCCGTCAGGACGTCCCCGGTGCCGCCAGAGGCCATTCCGGGATTCCCGGTCAGGTTGATGTAGGCCTTCCCTTCCGGCGTGGCTACGACCGTGCGGTGCCCCTTCAGGACGACATGTACGCGGTGCGTGGTCGCGAAGGTTCGCGCGACTTCGACCCGGTCGGCCTGTACGGCTTCAACAGTGAGGCCGGTGAGGCGTGCCATTTCGCCGGGATGCGGCGTGATGATGATGTCCGCGCCATCGCGCCCCACCAGTCGGTCGGACTCCCCGACAAACGCAAAGAGCGCGTCGGCATCGAGCACCATCGGCACGCCCGCGCGCTCCACCACCGCCTGCACCAGCGCCATCGTCGCCGGCGCCCGTCCCAGGCCAGGGCCGATGGCGATGACATCCGCGTCGGCCTCCAGAATCTGCTCCAGGGCCTCCCAGGCGATTTGGCCGTCGCCGGTCTCTGGCAGGCCTTCGGTCATGTATTCCACGCCGAGGCCAGCCAGGATGGGCTGACACGACATCGGCGTGGCGATGGTTACCAGACCGGCACCCGACCGCAGGGCTGCGCAGGCCGACAGGTAGGCGGCGCCCGTCTTCCCGCGTGACCCGGCCACGATCAGGACGCGCCCATAGTCGCCTTTCTGCGACTCGGCCACGCGTGGTGTCACCAGTGCCCGCATGCGCTCCCTGGTGACGAGTTCAAGCCATGGGCCGTCGAGGCCCTGAATCACGCTGCGCGGAATGCCGATGTCGGCGATCACGAGGCTGCCGACCAGACGGTCGGCCGGCGGCATCACCAGCGGCAGCTTGGGTGCCCCAAGCGTCACAGTCAGCGTGGCGGCCACGGCCGGGCCCGTAACCTCGGCGGTATCCGCATCAAGGCCGGTCGGCAGGTCGATGGCGACTACTGGAGTTGCGGCCGCATTGATATCGGCGATCACCGTCTCGACCAGACCGGTCGCGGGGCCGGAAAAACCTGTCCCGAAAATGGCGTCAACGATCAGATCGGCCGCGAGCACGTCGGAGCCATGCAACTCCCAGGCGGAGGCATCGGCAATCTCCACCACATCCAGCTCCAGGGCGCGCAGCACGCCGAGGTTGATGCGGGCGTCGCCCCGCACGTCGGCGGACACGCCGAGCAGATACACCGACACCGTGATGCTGCGCTCATACAACGTCCGCGCCACCACAAATCCGTCGCCGCCGTTGTTCCCCTTCCCGCACACCACCGCGACGTGCAGGCCCGACAGATCCTCGAAGGCCGATTCCATCGACGCCACAACCTGACGTCCGGCGTTTTCCATCAGCACCAGCGAGGCGATGCCGATTTCCTGGGTAGTCTGCTGGTCGGCGTCGCGCATCTGCTGACGGGTGAGCACTCGCATACGAATAACCGGAGCGTATCGCGTGTGCTAGACTCGCGCAACCCGCCTTCGTTCGCCTTCGCGCTGATGCGCTTCGGCGGAACTTCGGCGAGGCAAGCTCGCGATATGTCTTCCCTTCAAGCGGCAGTGTTTGTCAACGGCACCATCACACGGGCGCAGGACGCCGTGGTGCCGGTGTTCGATCACGGGTTCCTCTATGGCGAGGGCGTGTACGAAACGCTGCGCACCTATCGCGGCGAACCGTTCCTCTTCGGCCCGCACATGGATCGCCTGCGTCGCTCGGCCGGCCTGATGGCCCTCGACGTGCCGTACACCGACGACCAGATGGCCGCGTATATTCGCGACACCACGCGCGGCTACACGGACCATTTCGGCGCAGTCGGCGATACGTACATCCGGATCCTCCTCACTCGCGGCGTCGGAGGCCTGACCTACAACCCGGAGGCCTGCCCGGCGCCCACACTCGTCATCATCGTGAAGCCCTTCCCCGCTCCGCCGGAGCACACCTTCACACACGGCATTCGCGTATCGCTCGTCTCGATTCGACGCAATCACCCCGACGCGCTCAACCCCGCGATCAAGTCCAACAACCTGCTCAACAACGCGCTGGCCATGCAGGAAGCGTTGCGCCACGGCGCCGACGAAGCGCTGATGATGAATCAGGACGGGGCCATCGTTGAATGCTCCCAGTCCAACTTCTTCATCGTGACGCAGGGGCGCCTGAGGACGGCGCCGCTCGCCTCTGGACTCCTTCCGGGCGTCACGCGCGCGTGGGTCATCGACATCGCTCGCGACCTGGGAATTGAGACGAACGAATCAGACTTCACGCCTGCCGACGTCTTCGGTGCGGACGAAGCGTTCATCACGGGGACGACACGCGAGGTCACGCCGGTGGTGGCCGTCGATACCCACGTGATCGGCACCGGCGCGCCGGGGCCGCTGACGGCCAGCCTCCTGGCGGAATTCCGACGCCGCACGGGCTGACGACGGATCACAGGGAGATGCGGAGGCCGCAGAGCCTTTGCGTCACGACGGATTACACGGAGGCACGGAGACCTCAGAGAGTTTTCGTCACGACGGACCTACACGGAGGCACGGAGACCTCAGAGATGTTTCGTCACGACGGATCTGCACGGAGGCACGGAGACCTCAGAGAGTGTTCGTCACGACGGATCCACACGGAGACGCCGAGGCACGGAGGCTTTGCGCCGCCACAGATTTCGACGGACCTCACGGGGACGCTCGAGATGGGTCGTGGGCGTCCCATCCCTGGGCTGCCGGGTATTTTGGGCCCGCCGAAACTCTCATGAGGGAGGCGGACCAAAGAGGGCCCGCGGCACCATGCTCGGCAGAGCCTTCTGCGATGCTTGGCGAGGTTCTTGCTGGATCCGGTGGCATGAGCGACCTGCATGATCCACTGACCGAACAAATTATCGGGTGCGCAATTGAAGTCCACCGGCGAACAGGTCCGGGCCTTCTCGAGTCGGTCTATGACGTTTGCCTTGCGTGCGAACTGGAGGCGGCGGGTTTGGACTTCCGTCGCGAGGTTGCTGTACCCATCGAGTACAAGACCCTCTCCGTCAAAACAGCGTTCCGGGTGGACTTCGTGGTCGAAGAACGGGTCCTGGTTGAACTCAAGGCTATCGAAACGCTGCAACCCGTTCACAAGGCACAGTTGCTGACCTACTTGAAGCTGACAGGCCTGCCAACGGGGCTCCTCATCAATTTCAACGTCCCGGTGCTGATAGAGGGCGTCCGGCGCATGCTGTGGAGACCCGCCGGCTCCGGATGATCCGCCGTGAAGGTAGCCTCCGTGGCCTCTGGTGCCCCGTGTAGATCCGTCGTGAAGGAAAAGCCTCAGCGGCCTCCGCGCCTCCGTGTAGATCCGTCGTGAAGGAAAAGCCTCCGTGGCCTCCGTGCCTCCGTGTAGATCCGTCGTGAAGGAAAAGCCTCCGTGGCCTCCGCGCCTCCGTGTAGATCCGTCGTGAAGGAAAAGCCTCAGCGGCCTCCGCGCCTCCGTGTAGATCCGTCGTGAAGGAAAAGCCTCAGTGGCCTCCGTGCCTCCGTGTAGATCCGTCGTGAAGGCAAAGCCTGGCCCGGTCCGTGCAGATCCGTCGTGAAGGAAAAGCCTCGGTGGCCTCCGTGCCTCCGTGTAGATCCGTCGTGACGAGGTTTACTCGTAGTCAGAAAGCGGCGGACACGCACACACAAGGTTGCGGTCGCCAAACGGATTGTCGATCCGCGAGATCGTTGGCCAGAACTTGTGGTGGCGCAGCGATGGAACCGGATACGCCGCCTGGGCCCGGGTGTACTTGTGCGTCCACTCGTCGGCCGCCACATCCTCCGCCGGGTGCGGTGCATTCTTCAGGGGATTGTCGACCTTGTCAGCGGTCCCATCAATCACCGCCTGCACCTCGGACCAGATCGCGATCATCGCATCACAGAACCGATCGAGCTCCTGGAGCGGCTCGCTCTCGGTGGGCTCCACCATGAGCGTCCCCGCCACCGGAAACGACACAGTGGGCGCGTGGAACCCGTAATCCATCAACCGCTTCGCGATGTCCGTCTCATCCACGCCGTGCGCCTTGAATTGGCGCAGGTCGAAGATCAACTCGTGCGCCACGCGGCCATTCGCGCCCGAATACAACACGGGATAGTGCCCCTCGAGCCGCGCCTTGATGTAGTTGGCGTTGAGCATCGCGAACTTCGTCGCCGCGGTCATGCCGGCAGCGCCAAGCATCCGGATGTACCCGTACGAAATCAGGAGGATGCTCGCACTGCCCCACGGCGCCGCCGACACCGCCGAGATCGCGCTGGTCCCACCGGTCTCAACCACCGCATGGCCCGGAAGGAATGCCGCCAGGTGCGCGGCCACACCAATCGGCCCCATGCCAGGACCGCCACCGCCATGGGGAATGGCAAACGTCTTGTGCAGGTTGAGGTGACACACATCGGCGCCAATCGCCGCAGGACTGGTCAGGCCCACCTGCGCATTCATGTTCGCGCCGTCCATGTAGACCTGCCCGCCGTTGTCATGGATGATCCGGCAGATCTCCCGAATCGCCCCCTCGAACACCCCGTGCGTGCTGGGATAGGTGATCATCAGGCACGACAACTTGTCACGATGTCCTTCAGCCTTCGCCTGCAGGTCCTCGAGCCGCACATTCCCCTGCGGGTCCGTGGCCACCACCACCACTTTCAGGCCCACCATCGCCGCGCTCGCAGGATTGGTGCCATGGGCCGACTGCGGAATGAGCACCACGTCGCGATGCGATTCACCCCGACTCGCGTGATACGCGTTGATGACGAGCAACCCCGCAAATTCGCCCTGTGCGCCTGAGTTCGGCTGCAGCGACATCGCCGCGAAGCCGGTCACCACACACAGCGCTTCTTCCAGTTCCTTGATGACCTGCATGTAGCCGGCCGCCTGCGAGACAGGCGCAAACGGATGCAGCCTGGAAAACTCCGGCCAGGTGATCGGCATCATCTCGGCCGCCGCATTGAGCTTCATGGTGCAGGAGCCAAGAGGAATCATCGCCGTGTCGAGCCCGATGTCCTTCTTCTCCAACCGGCGGATGTACCGCATCATCTGCGTCTCAGAGGCACACGTGCTGAACACCGGATGCGTCAGGAACGGCGTCGTGCGTGCCAACGCTCCAGCCACTGCGGCTCCCTGAACGGGCACAGTCGCCTTCTTGCCGGCGGCGGCCTCGAACACACTCACGACATCCGCGAGGTCGGCATCCGTGACAGTCTCATCCAGCGAAATCTGGACCACGCCAGCGTCCGGAAACCTGAGGTTGATCCCGAGCCGCTCGGCCGCCGCGCGGACCTTGTCGATCGCCGCCACCGCTCCCTCAAACCGCACTGTGTCAAAGAGCACGCGGTTCGTCTGCGTCCACCCCAGACCCGCAACCGCCGCGGCCAACCGCGAGGCGTGTCCATGTACCCGTTCCGCAATCGCCTTGATCCCCGATGGACCGTGATACACCGCGAAAAACGCGGAAATATTCGCCAGCAACGCCTGGGCCGTGCAGATGTTTGACGTGGCCTTCTCGCGGCGGATGTGCTGCTCACGCGTGGCCAGCGCCATCCGATACGCCCGCCGTCCCTTGGAATCCACCGAGACGCCAATGATGCGCCCAGGCGCCTGCCGCACATAGGCCTCACGAGTGGCAAAAAACGCGGCGTGCGGCCCGCCGTACCCCAACGGCACGCCAAACCGCTGCGCACTGCCCACCACGACATCGGCCCCCATCTCACCGGGTGGTGTAAACACCGCCGACGCCAGCAGATCCGTACCGACAGCCACCAGTACTCCAGCCGCGTGCGCCTGCTCAATCAGGCCGCGCAGGTCGTGCACCTCGCCATGGTCATCGGGCGACTGCACGTAGAGACCGTAGACGTCCTCTCCCAACCCTGATGCCGCGCCAGGCGTCGAGAAATCGACAAAACGCAACTGAATGCCCAGCGGCGCCGCTCGGGTGACCAGCACCGCCTTGACCTGCGGAAACACACGGTTAGACACCACAAAGGTCGTCGCGTTCTGGCGTTTCGTCACGCGTGCCAGCAGCGTCATCGCCTCCGCCGCCGCCGTGGCCTCGTCGAGCAGGGACGCGTTCGCAATCTCCATCCCCGTCAGGTCAGACACCATCGTCTGGAAATTGAGCAGCGACTCAAGCCGGCCCTGCGCAATTTCCGCCTGATACGGCGTGTAGGGCGTGTACCAACCCGGGTTTTCCAGGACGTTCCGCACAATGACCGGCGGGGTGTTCGTGTCGTAGTACCCCATGCCGATGTAGCTGCGGCAGACCCGGTTCCGCGCCGCAATGGTGCGAAGCCGCGACAAGTACGCGGTCTCCGATTCGGCCGGCGGCAACTCCATCGGCGCTGTGAGCCGGATGTCGGCAGGAATGATCTGGTCGATCAACCCGTCGATCGTTGCGGCACCCACCGCCTGCAACATATGCGGGAGATCAGACGGACGGGGGCCAATGTGACGGATTTCAAACTGATCGGACACGGGCGTGACCTCGACGATTTACGCGATGAACGCGTCGTAGCGGGTGGAGTTCATGAGGCCGTCCAACTCGCCGGCGTCGGACATCTTCACTCGAATCATCCACGTCTCGTGCGGCTGGCCATTCACGTAGTCCGGATGCGCGGCCAGCGCGTCATTGACGGCGACGACGGTGCCTGACACCGGCGAAAACAGCTCCGAGACCGCCTTCACCGATTCAATGGTGCCGAAGACCTCGCCCTTGGTCAGGGCGCGGCCCACCTCGGGAAGCTCCACGAACACAACATCGCCGAGTTGTTTCTGGGCAAAATCCGTGATGCCCACCGCGGCATCGTCGCCGTCAACGCGGACCCATTCATGTTCGACGGTGTACTTCAGATCGGTCGGATACATACGAAGACTCCTACGCGGGTTTTGAGCGCTTATAAAACGGTTCAGGGACAACCTCGGCGTGCACTCGCCGGCCCCGGATATCAATTGTAAGCGACGTGCCAGGCGCCGAGAGCGCCAGCGGCACCATCGCCAGTCCAATGGACTTCTTGAGATACGGCGTCTGAGTGCCGCTCGTGACCACACCCACCGGGGTCTCGCCATCCATCACGACATGGCCGTGACGCGCGATGGCGCGGTCGCGCATCTCGAAACCGACAAGCCGCCGCTCCAGGCTCCCCGCCTTCTGGGCACGCAGACGCTCGGCGCCAAGGAACGCATCCTTCTTCCAGCCGACGATCCAACTCAAACCGGCCTCGACCACAGACGTGCCCTCGTCCATGTCACTGCCGCACAACCGCATCGAGGCCTCAAGCCGCAGCGTATCCCGGGCACCCAGACCACACGGCTTGATCCCATGCGCGGCCCCGGCCTCAAGCAATGCGTTCCACACCCGCTCGGCCTGGGCAGGCGGCGCAAACACCTCGAACCCATCCTCGCCGGTGTACCCGGTACGCGACACAGTGACGCGGACCCCAGCCACCTCGCCGTGGTCGAACCAGTAGTACTTGATGGCGCTCAAATCGATATCCGTCAGGGTCTGCAGTACACGCTCGGCCAGGGGCCCCTGAATCGCAATCAGCGCGTAACGCGAACTCGCATTGACCACCGAGACGTCGCCGCCATGCTCGGCCACCTTCGCAACAATCCACTGGTGGTCCTTCATGATGTTGCCGGCGTTCACCACCAACATGAAGTGCTGCTCGCCCATCCTGTAGACCAGGATGTCGTCCACAAACGTCCCCTCAGCGGTCGTCAAGGCGGAGTACTGAATCTGGCCAATGGCCAACCGGCTCGCATCGTTGGACGAAATCCACTGGACGGCCGCCAGCGCATCAGGCCCGGCCAGCTCAATCTGGCCCATGTGACAGACGTCAAACAATCCGACGGCCGTGCGCACCGTCATGTGCTCGTCTGTAATGCCTGAATATTCGACTGGCATATCCCACCCACCGAACTCGACCATGCGAGCTCCATGGGCGCGATGCCGGGCGTTGAGCGGTGTCTTTTTGAGGGTTGCTGCTGGTGGGGTTGTCGTCATGGTGGCGTCTCTACAAACGTACTATCGCCTCCCCCCATCGTCAACCACAGTAAACCGATTCCGGGGCGGGCGCGCGGGCCCGCCCCGGAGCGCTGCGCGTGCATTAGCGGTCGCGTTTGGGCGCCGGCCACGCCAGACGCAGGAGCCCGAACATCAGTGCGACAAGGAGCAACAGGACCAGGGGACCGGCCTGTCGGGTTTGCGGCACCGAAAACAAGACCGCGGGCATGATCAGCCCGCCGACGAGGACGGCAATGATGACCTGTGCGAGTACGACGGCAATGACGCGCATGTTTCCTCCCTGTTGGTTACTTACCCGCTGAACGGAACGCCACCGTTGCAGGCGATGAACCACGCCATCGCCGCCTCGGATCGCACGGCGTAGATGAGCGAACATCCCGCCCATTTGTGCGCCTCGTACCACCTCAGGTCGTCGGTGCACTCGCCAAAGTCGTTGGCGATGCGAAGAGCTTCGGCCGAGTAGAGGTCCCAGCACTCCCCGGGCCCACGCTGCTGGACCATGTCACTGACCGCGACCTTGAAGACCTGCGGCCTGCCCGACAGGGTAGCCCGCCTGGCGCCCGCACGGGCCGCTGCGCGCTCCTCCGCCCACTCCTGGTGCAGAGTCATGGCCTTCGAACTGCCGCTGCCCGACTCCAGAAGCGCGCGAGTCAGCAACATCGATTGGCCGACGAACGTGTCGGGGCCTTCGGCGATCGTCGCCAGAAGCGTCCGGGCGCTGGCCGCCGCTTCCGAGCTCTGGAGAACGGCCAGCACCTGCCCGTACTCCCCCACTCCCCCTCCCTCCATCGTCACATCCCCGGCCGGCCCGCTGAGGCTGAGGACGCCGCGCCGAACGATGAGAATGAGCCGGTCGTTTGGCGTGGTCAGAGTCACCACCGAACGATCGGCCGAGACGTCCTTCCGGACCGTGACTGTTTTGTCGGCCACTTCCATCACGATGCGACCGGTCCCGTGCCGCGTCACACGCACCGACGGCCCGTCGGCCGCCTGTGCGGCCGCCGGCGCCAACAGGCCGGCCATCGCGATCGCCGCCACGACGGCCCACCGCGCACTTGTTGCGTTGTTCATTGCTGTCATTGCCATCACCCTCCTCACTACCCTGTGTTGTCAGCCATTCAGCCTCCTGATCGATCGGCGACCCTGCGTTACGGGGTTCGCGCGTCGCCGTGCGTGGCGCCGGGCGCGAACGAAAGATGTGAGCGCAGCGTGTGATAGCTGATGTCGAGCACGTCACAAGCCTTGCGCTTGTTGCCATCGCAGCGGTCCAGGACGCCGCGCACGTAGCGGCTGCTCCAGGTGCGCAGCGACTCGATGTCACCTGGCAGGTCGTCCACCAGATCGCGATAGCCCTTCGTGACGATCGATGGAAGATCACCCACGTCCACAACCGAGCCGGGGCCAAGCGCGATGGCTCGCTCAAGCACGCGCTCGAGTTGACGCACGTTCCCGGGCCAGTCAAAGGCCATCAGCGCGTCGAGCGCCGCCGCGCCAAGCTCCACCTGCTGCGCCTGGCGATGCCGCTCCAGCAGATGCCTGGAGAGGAGCGGGATGTCATCGCGGCGCAGGCGCAGCGGCGGCACGCTGAGTTCGACGCCAGAGAGCCGGTAATACAGATCCTCGCGAAAGCGCTTGGCCTGCATCTGATCGGCCAGCCGCCGGTTGGTGGCGGCAATGACCCGGGTGTTGACCGCCCTGGTACTGTGTCCGCCCACCCGCTCCACGCGCATGTCCTGCAACACGCGAAGGAGCTTGGCCTGCGCTGTGACCGAAAGGTCTGCCACCTCATCCAGGAAGAGCGTCCCTCCCTCAGCCAGCTCAAACTTCCCCCGGCGCCCGCGCACGCCCGTGGCCGTCCGTTCCTCGATGCCGAATAGTTCTGCCTCGAGCAGCGTTTCCACGAGTGCTGCGCAGTTGACCGCGACAAATGGCCCCCGGTGCCGTGGGCTGACGTCGTGAAGCGCCCGGGCCACGAGTTCCTTGCCGACGCCGCTCTCCCCCTCCACCAGAACCGTGAAGTTCGTTGCACCGACGCGGACAACGTCCGCACGCAGTTTCTGCATCACCAGGCTCTGCCCCACGATCATTGCCGCGCCTCCCGCGGGACGACTATCACGATTGGTGCCAACTCATCAGCGACGCTCCACTGGCAGGGACGAGTGCGACGGCAACGCCAGAAGGCCCGGACGTTACCCTGATGACTCAATCCACCGGCAAGTGCCGCGATAAACCGTTCCTCCATGACCCATCGTCCATACCGACCACGACTCTACGAGGGCTCGACGCGGCTCAACACCGCGCGCCGAAGGCACATCAAGCAGTTCCACGATTTCCCCTGGCGCGAGACGCGATCGCCCCTCCAGATGTCCGAGTTCCTCGGTCAACTCCACGGGCATGAGATCGCGGCCGACCCGGTACCGCCGGACGACGCTCATTCCACCCATACGCGGCGGCCAGGATCGAACTCCAGTACTCGCGTGCGGCCGGTGACGCCGGCCACCCGCACGGCAAACTGCGCCGAGCCCGCTCCGCGCAGGGCAACCGTCCCGGATGACGCCGTCCCTGCTGGTGAAAACGCCGCCATCGCTGCCGTGCCAAACCGCAGGGGCGCCGGCGCCAGATCACCGTCGGGGCTCGGCACACCAGGGAGGTACTCCACTCGCACGTCTGGAAACCTGAATGAGACCGCCTCGGCCGCCCTCTCACACCGATCGGTGCCAGACGCGATGTCAGAACGGGACACCCCATCGCGGTCGCCGTCCAGACACGTCCGCCACCCCACTTCGCCTCCCGCGTCATCAAACACGACGGCGACGTACCGGCCGGTCATGACAGCGCGCTGACGTGCCATGCGAAATTGGCCCGCCAAAAAAGAAGAGGCGTCGCGGGTCCGCCTGGCATCCGCCACATGCGCCAGGGCCGGCACGCCAATCGCACAGAGCGACATCACGATCGCGAGCGCAAGGACGACCTCCACCAGCGACGCACCGTCAGCGCGGGACGGGCGCCGATCGGCCCCCGTCCCGTCAGGGTTTCTGGGTCCTGTCGGCCCAGACAGCTGATCTACAGCCACACGCCTTTGCCCGGTGTGACCACAATCATCGGCTTGAGCGAGAGGAACATCTTCTCGCCGACGCCACGCACGTTCATCAGGTCTTCGATCTTCTTGAACCCGCCCTGTTTCAGCCGGTACTCAACGATGCGGGCAGCCGTCGCGGGCCCCACACCCGGCAGCACTTCAAGCTCGGCGGCCGTGGCCGTGTTGAGGTTGATCGGCGCCAGCGCGGGCGCCTCCTTGCCTTCCTTGGCCGGCTTGCCGGATTGTGCGGGCGCGCCGGTTGCCTGCGCCAGAGACTGGGCCGAGAACACGGTCAGGATGAGGGCGAGAACCAACGTGAGTGAGCTACGCATGTGTCTGATCTCCGTCATGGCCTTTCCGCGTCCCATACGCGGAAAGAGTGCATCGGCACCGGCACAGCCACATCGCCCGAACGCAAGGTCAGGAGGCCGCATTGATACGGCGTGGCTGGCCGGTACCCGGTCAGGTCAGATTGCAGGTTGAAGGCCAACTCCGCGCCGGCGCTCTCGTCTCGCTAAGCGAGTGCAGCCACGGGAGTTGCGCGCGACGTACCAGTCGGCCGTCGCCGGGGAGTGAGGAGAAGAGGAAATCGCCGTTGTCAGTCAGCCCGTGGAGGGCGTCAGACTGACAACGTTTTGAACCACGCGACGGTCTGACGCAGCCCGTCTTCGAACGGCACGCTGGGGTCGTAACCCAGCATCTTGCGAGCCTTGAAGATATCGGCCTGTGAATCTTTCACGTCACCTTCGCGAGGCGGATCAAACGTCGGCGCCTTGTCGGAACCCAGGATCAACTGCACGGCCCGCACCAGTTCAAGCAGCGAGATCCGCCCACCGGTGGCCACGTTGATGACTTCCCCGCTCACACCCTCGGCGGTTGCCGCCCGAAGCACGCCGTCCACCACATTCGCGACATACGTGAAGTCGCGCGTCTGCCGGCCATCGCCATGAATCAGCGGCGACTGTCCAGCCAACAGTGCCTTGATGAACAGGGAGATGACACCGGAGTACGGCGAGTCTGGCGCCTGACGAGGGCCAAACACGTTGAAGTAACGCGTCGTGACCGTCTCCAGCCCGTAGAGCGATGTGAAGAGTTGGCAGTACTGCTCGCCGATGTACTTCTGCAGCGCGTACGGCGTGATCGGCGACGGCCGCATGTCCTCGCGTTTGGGCAACACCGCTGAGTTGCCGTAGGTAGACGATGAGCCGGCGAAGACGAGACGTTTGACCCCGGCGTCGCGCGATGCGACCAGGAGTTGCATGGTGCCGTCCACGTTTGCGCGATGAGTGCCCAGCGGGTCTTTGACCGAACGCGGCACCGATGGGATGGCCGCCTGATGCAACACGTAGTCGCAGCCAACCACCGCCCGCACCGCCACGCCATCGTCTGCCAGGTCGCCCTCGATGACATCGACGCCGGCCGGAACGTTCTCGCGTTTGCCGGTTGAAAAATTATCGACGACCCTCACCTGATCGCCGCGTTTCAACAACGCTTCGACCAGATGCGAGCCGATGAAGCCGGCACCGCCGGTCACTAAGTACAGAGACATAAACGATGACTATCGTAATGGGGAAATGTCACAAATGTCCGAAATGGCGAAATGCCGGACAAACCAATGGAAGGAAGAATGTCCGAATGTCGAAGGCGCGCAATGCAGAAATGACCTTGGAGTAGCAGATTCAACCACTGATCACCAAGAACATTCAAGCATTCTTCCCTGCATTGGTTTGTCCGGCATTTCGCCATTTCGGACATTTGTGACATTTCGCCATTTACACGGACGTCCCTACCTCGGCCATCCCGCCTGTGGGAGACCAGGAGCGACCCGAAGAGCGTTCTTGTAGTAGAGCTTTTTAAGGACCTCATCGGGCAGGTCCATGCCGTACAGCTTCCAGAACGCGTGGTAGTCGCGGTAGTAGTCGAAATACTCGTCGGTGGTCTCAAACACGCGCCAGTAGTACGGGTATTCCTCGGGGTAGTAGGCGTCTTTGCCGAAGAGGACGCGGTCCTGGTATTTGATGAAGAACTCGCGCGACGCGCGCGGCTGCCGCGCGAAGTCATACAGCACGGCCCCCACCTCGAGCACCGCGTTGGGGGCCTTGTCCAGGAGCTCGGCGGCTTTCTTCAGGTTGTTCCCGTAGTAGGCGAAGTGCGCGCCAATGAAACGGGTCTTCGGATTGGTGATGAACAACTCGTCGCGCTCGCGCTGGAGATCGGCAAACTTCGGCCGTCCCGGCATGTAGTTGCGGCGGTCCTCAAACAGCGCCAGCTCAAGCCATCGCTCGTTCTGAAAGTCCATCGGCGAGAAAAACTCTTCCGGTTCGGCGGTGTGGATGATGACCGGGATGTTCAGTCGCGCGCAGGCCTCCCAGATGGGCTTGAGCAACGGATCGTTCACCTTGACCAGCGAACCATCCGTCTTCACATTCTGCAGGCCCAGCCCTTTGGAGATCTTCAACCCGATGGCGCCATTCTTCACTGCACCTTCCAGGTCGGCCACCGCCTTGGCCGCCCACCCGGGCGCATCCGGCTGGTTCCAGTTGACGTTGGCAAACACCGCGAACCGGTTCGCGTACTTGGACCCCTTGATGAAGTCCACGCGGCCCTTTACCTGGTCCGGCTGGCTACCACCGCTGAGGTTCACCAGAATCTGAAGGTTCAGCGCATCCATCTCCTTGATGGTCTGCTCCAGGTTCAGCTCAGACACACCCAGGTGGCTGTGAATATCGATGACGGGGTACTTCGCCCGCGGCACCATGTGCTCGGCCACCACCAGCGTGGAGCGGGGGCGGTAATCGAGGATGGACGGCGCCGTGAATTCCGGGAACATGCAACTGCCGGGGCGCTGCAACGTCGTTCCTGATGGGCACTCACCATTCACGGGAGGCACGGTGCGCGAGCACTGGTCCGGCGCGATCATCGCGGTGCCCACCGGGCACTTGCCGTCAACCGGGCGAATCACCGCGCCCCGGCCACCGCCCCGGCCACGCCCCTGACCCGCCGCCTGGCCTTGCGCCTGGCCCAGCCCGCCCAACTGCTCGGCAGTCACGGCCGTGTCCGGTCCGAGCCAAAACGCCGCCACCAGGGCCGCGGCACCGAACAACAGGATTCGCTTGGTCGTACTCATATCCTCAGCCTCCGGGCGTACTCTATCTTTGTTCGCGGTCGTTAGAAAGTAGCTTCCGTCGTGGCGGGCCGTAAGCCGAATTCTGTTCCCACCGTCGCCCACCTCCGCACCTTTCGGCGCTTCGGCGGGCTATGGCGGGCGACGATCATTCCTCAAGGCCGGTGATTGCTCACCGGCTCCAGCAGCCTACCCGGAGACATCGGACGGGCCGTCCTTTACGAGTCCGCACGCGCCGTGAAGCACGTCGGTGCTCGACCGTCTCCCTATTTGGCCTTGCTCCGTGCGGGGTTTTGCCTGCCATCTGCCTTACAGCAGACGCGGTGCGCTCTTACCGCACCTTTTCACCCTTACCTTTCGACTCGCCTCTCCGAGGCTAGCGCGGGGGGGGGGGGGGGGGGGGGGGGGGGGGGGGGGGGGGGGGGGGGGGGGGGGGGCGGGGGGGGCCCGGCGGGGGGCCCGAAGGGGCGAATCGAAGGGCGGTATATTTTCTGTGCCACTAGTCCTTCGAGTTGCCCCGACCGGGAGTTACCCGGCGCACTGCCCTATGGAGTTCGGACTTTCCTCTCTCCAACTCGCTTTCACGAGTTGAACAGCGATCATCCAGCCCACCACGACGGAAGCTTCCAGAGTACCCTATCCGTCCACTTCCTGCCGGATTCCGTACTGTTCTAATTTTTTGTACAGGTTGCTGCGCGGGGTGTCGATGACTTCTGCGGTTTTCGAAATATTCCAGGCGTGTTCACGCAGGCGGTCCACCAGCCACGCCCGTTCGGTGGCCTCCTTGAACGCGCGCAGGGTCGCCGCCGCCGGCACCGTCGCAGCCGCCCCGGCCGCAGCCGATGCCGGTGCCGGGCCGGCCTGCCCCACCACGTCGGTCACATCCCGGGCGCTGATGACATCGCGCTCCGACATGATCAGCAACCGCTCCACCACGTTTTTCAGTTCGCGAATGTTGCCGCGCCAGCGGGCCTGCTTGAGGGCTTCGATCGCCTCGCGCGAGAAACTGGCTGGCCGGCGATTGTGTTCCTGGCTGAACTGCGCGGTGAAGTGCGAGACCAGCGCCGGAATGTCATCACGCCGCTCACGCAGCGGCGGCGCCTTGATGGGGATGACGCTGAGGCGGAAGTACAGGTCCTCGCGAAAGCGCCCTTCCGCAATTTCCTCTTCCAGGTCCTTGTTGGTCGCGGCAATGACGCGCACGTCCACCTTGATGGTCCGGGCCGATCCCAGCCGCTCCACTTCGCCTTCCTGCAAGACACGCAGGACCTTGGCCTGGGTCTTCGGGCTCATATCCCCGACCTCGTCGAGGAAAATTGTGCCCCGGTCGGCTTGCTCAAACTTGCCCGTCTGCTTTTCCGTCGCGCCTGTGAAGGCGCCCCGTTCGTGCCCGAACAACTCCGACTCAATCAACTCTTCGGGAATGGCTGCGCAGTTGACTTGTACAAACCGCTCCCGGGCGCGCAGACTGTTGCGGTGCACCGCGCGCGCGATGAGTTCCTTGCCGGCGCCACTTTCGCCGAGAATCAGTACAGTCGCATTGGTCGGCGCCGCGCGGCGCACTTGATCCATCACCGATCGCAGCCCGCCGCTTTCGCCCACCACGTGATGCCGCGTCTCGAGGGCCGATCGCAGTTGGCGGTTCTCCCGGCGCAAGGTGCCCAACTCCAGCCCCTCGCGCACCGCGTCGAGCACGTAGTCCTTCGACAGCGGTTTTTCGATGAAGCGAAATGCGCCCAGGCGCCCCGCTTCGAGCGCGGTGGTCGTGTTGCCATGCGCCGACACGATCACCACCGGCAGTGAGTCATTGGTTCCGCGCAGACGGCTGAGCACTTCAAGGCCGTCCATGCCCGGCATCTTGACGTCAAGAAACACCAGGTCCGGTGCTTCTTTTTCAACCATGGCCAGGCCCTCCTGGCCCGACGCCGCCAGCAGCACCTCGTACCCGTCGTATTCCAGCAGCATTCGCATCGTGTCGCGAATCGCCGAATCGTCGTCAATCACCAGGAGTCTTGATTTCATGAGGGGTCGATGATCACGGAGTAGATCGCCCGCTGGTCGGTCACGGGATCGAACACGTAGACGGCGACTGCGGCGCCGCGCGGAAGCGCGGCCACCACCCGCTGGAACTGGGCCGCGCTCCCAATGCGCTGGCGGTTGATCTCCATCACCACCTGTCCGCGTCGCAGGCGCGCCTGCCGTGCGGGGCCGGTCAGGTCCACGTCGCTGATCATCACGCCGGTGACCGACTCCGGCAGGGCATTGCGCCTGGCCGTCACGTCGTCGATGTCGCGCACGATCATGCCGAGCGGCCCCTGTTCCTGGCTCAGCGCGGGCCGAACTCCGCCGGGTGGCTGCGCCGCTCTCGCGGTGGATGGAAGGGGGCGTTCGGTCAGCTTGAGCGTGACCGTCTGTCTCGATCGATCGCGCCACACATCAAAGCGCACCACGGTTCCTGGAGCCTGGGCGGAGATGTATCGAATCAATGCGTCATCGGACACCACGTCTACGTCGTCTATGGCCGTGATCAAGTCATACGGCCGAAGCCCGGCGCGCGATGCCGGTGTTTCGGGCGGTACATCCTGCACCAGTGCACCGCGGTCACGTGCGAGTTGCAGCGCGGCCTGCAGGCGCGGCGTCGCGGTGGTCAGCACCACGCCCGCATATCCACGCGCCACACGCCCGTGTTCGCGTAGTTGCGGCAGCACCGAGACGATCTGGCTGATGGGAATGGCAAATCCGATGTTCGAGGCCTGCGAACTGACAGCGGTGGTCATGCCCACCACCTGCCCGCGGCTGTTGATCAGCGGACCTCCGCTGTTGCCAAAGCTGATGGCGGCGTCCGTCTGGATGTAGGCGTCCAGGCTCTGATCAAAAAGCTTCCGGCCCAGGAAGGACACCACGCCCACCGTCACCGAGTGCACGTAGCCCATCGGGTTTCCAATGGCGCACACCCACTCGCCCACGCGGAGCGTATCGGAGTCCCCCAGCAGGGCCACCGGCAGGCCACCAGAGACGTCCACCTTGAGCAATGCCACATCGATGGCCGGGTCGGTGCCCACGACGGTGGCGCGCAGAGCGCGTCCATCTCCGAGCGTGACGGTCACCAGGTCTGCGCCCTCCACCACGTGGTGGTTGGTCAGGATGAAACCGGCGGCATCGATGATGAAGCCGCTCCCCGACCCTTCGCGGGGGGCGCCATTTTCATCGGTCATGTCCCGCTGGAACCGGCGCGGGGTGCGGCCTCGTATCTCTCGGGCCACGGCGTCCACGTTGACCACCGCCCCGTTCACACGGGCGGCCACCGCCGCAAAGTCCACACCGGTCCCGGCGTTCACCGGCGACGCCACTGCGGCGCCGGTACTGATCGATAACGGGCGCGTTTCAAGGGCCGCTGGCGTCACCACACCGCGCCGCGAACCCGTGGGTGTGCCACCCGCGGCGACGAGGCCCAGCAGGAACCCCACCGTGGCGGCGAGCGCGACCAGCGAAACTGCCAGAGCCTTCATACTGAATCCGCAGCTTTCAGTATAAGCGCCTCGAATTGGGCTTCATCCAGGACCTCCACGCCCAACGTCTTCGCCTTGTCCAGTTTTGAACCGGCCTCGGCGCCAGCCACCACATACCGGGTCTTCTTGCTGACCGAGCCCGACACTTTTCCACCCAGACGCCCAATGGCTTCCGCGGCGTCGTCTCTTGTGCGCCCCGTCAGTGTGCCCGTCAGGACAAACGTCCACCCCGCCCACGGCCGGGGCGCGTTCTCGGCATCCGCGTGCGCATCGGTCATCACCACGCCTTGAGCGGCCATGTCGTCGAGCATGTTCGCATTGGCCGGCTCGTCGAAGAATGCGCGAACCGATCGCGCCACCACCGGACCGATTTCGCCGACACTTTCGATCTGCTCCAGCGTCGCCACGCGCAGCGCGGCCACGCTGCCAAAGGCCCTGGCCAGAGCCCGCGCCGCGCCTTCTCCCACGTGCCTGATCCCCAGTGCGTGCAACACGCGCCAGACGTCTGCCGATTTGCTCTTCTCGATTTCCGCCACGACGTTCGCTGCAGACTTTTGGCCCATGCGCTCGAGCGCCGCCAACTGTTCCGTGGTCAGGCGATAGAGGTCGGCGAAGCTTCTGACAAGGCCCGCGTCGATGAGCTGATTGACGAGCGACTCACCCAGCCCCTCGATGTTCATCGCCTTGCGAGCGGCGAAATGTTCGAGGCCGCGCCGGAGGCGGGCCGGACATGATGCGTTCTCGCACCGCCAGACCACTTCGTCTTCGGCTTTGGCCAGCGGCTGTTGGCAGGCCGGACAGGCCGTCGGCATGGTCCACGGCGCCGGAGGCGGGTCGGATCTCGCGTCGAGGATGGGCCCGATGACCTTGGGAATGATGTCGCCGCCCTTTTCCACGAGAACAAGGTCGCCGTCGCGGATATCCCGGCGGGCCACCTCCTGCTCGTTGTGCAGAGTCGCGAGTTGCACTGTCGTACCTCCAAGCCGCACTGGCTCAAGGACGGCATACGGCGTCACGGCCCCGGTGCGGCCGACGTTCACGTCAATTCTGAGCAAACGCGTGCGCGCCTGTTCAGCCGGGAACTTGAACGCCGTGGCCCAGCGCGGAAACTTGGCCGTCGCACCCAGGCGTGCCCGCAACGTCATGTCATCGAGCTTGATGACCACGCCGTCGGTTTCGAACGGCAGCTTGTGCCGCGCTTCGCGCCACGATTCGCAGAAGTCGATGAGCGCATCGACGCCGGCGCATCGCGTCCAATGGCTCTCCACGGGAAGGCCCCATTCGCCCAGGGTCTGGAGCACGCCACTGTGTGTATCCGACACCATGGCGGCGCCGGCGGGCACGACAATTTGATAAACGAAGACTCGGAGCCCCCGGCGGCTCACCGCTGCGGAATCCAGCGTCCGGATCGTGCCGGCGGCAGCATTGCGCGGATTTGCGAATGCCGGCTCGCCTTCCTTCTCGCGCTCCTCGTTCACGCGCGCAAACGCGGCGCGCGGAAAATACACCTCGCCGCGCACCTCCATCATCGCCGGCGCGTCCGTCTTCAGGGCCAGTGGCACTGAACGCAGCACACGGATGTTCGACGTCACGTCCTCGCCATGCACGCCATCACCACGGGTGACGCCCCGGCGCAGTCGGCCCCCTTCGTACGTGAGGGCGATGCTGAGACCGTCAATTTTGAGCTCAGCCACATAGGCAAGGGCCGAGTCCTCCGCCACGTCCAGCCCCCGGCACACCCGGCCATGGAAATCCCGAAGGTCGGTGGCGCTGTAGGCATTGTCCAGGCTCAGCATCGGCTCGAGGTGATCGACCGTCGCGAAGCCTTCCGCGGGCCGGCCGCCCACCCGCTGCGTCGGCGAGTCCGGATCGATCAGGTCAGGATGTTGCGCCTCAAGTTCGAGCAGCTCCCGCATGAGCGCGTCGAACTCCGCGTCGGAAATCTCCGGCGCATCGCGGACGTAATACCGCTCTTCGTGATACCTGATTCGGGCGCGTAGATCGGCGAGACGTTCGGCGGGTGTCACACTACCGGTCGCGCTGCAGCACGTAGTCGGCAAGCGACGCCAAACCGTCACGTTCGACCGACGACGGGAAGGCGTCGAGGAGGTGGGTACGCGCTGCGTGCGCAAAGGTCACGGCACGCTCATACGCCGCGTCCACGGCGCCGTGGGTCGCCAGCAGCCCTTTAATCGTCTGCCACGCCTCGGGAGTGACCTGGCGTTCGGTGACCACGCGCTGAATCAGTTCGGCCACATCGGGGCCGGTGCGCTGCTGCAGCAGGATGATGGGCAGGGTGACTTTGCCTTCGCGCAGATCGCCGCCGATGGGCTTGCCCAGCACCGCTTCGTCGGACGTGTAGTCCAGCACGTCGTCCACAATCTGGAACGCGATGCCGAGATTAAAGCCGTACTCCCGCAGGGCGATGCGCTGCGCCGGCGTGCAATTGCCGAGCACGCCGCCAATTTCCGCGCAACCTGAGAACAGGTAGGCCGTCTTGCGGCGAATGATCTCCAGATGCTCGTCTTCGGTGATGGCGCCGTCGCCCATCTTCGTCAACTGGTAGAGCTCGCCTTCGATCATGCGCAGCGTGACTTCGCACAGCAACCGCACCACCTCGAGCGAATCCTGGGTCAGGGCCATCGCCATGGAGCGGATGTACAGGTAGTCGCCCAGCAGTACCGTGACGTCATTGCCCCATCGCGAGTGCGCGGCGAGGCGCCCACGGCGCGTTTCGGCCTCGTCGATGATGTCGTCGTGCACCAGCGTGGCGGTGTGGATGAACTCCACGACGGCGGCGTTCAACACGTCGCGGTCTCCGGTGTACCCGCACATGCGCGCCGACAGCAGCAGTACGGCTGGCCGCACCCGCTTGCCGCCGCTCATCTGGATGTAGCGGCCCATCTGCGGGATCAGATCGACTTTGGACTCGAGGTGGCGCGCGAACTCCTGTTCAACGCGCCCCAGGGCCTCGCGCACCGGTTCGAAGATCGCGCCGAGATCCGGGACGGATGTGGCAGAAGGGTTCACAGATAGGGTCTCGCCGGGGTTCTTTGCTGCCGAAAAACTGTAGGGATCAGAACACAGGTTTCGAGGGAGTGTCAACGCGAGGCGCGCCCAGGAGCCGGTGGAAATTCGTCTGAATCTGCTCGGCCATCACCTCAACTCCCAAAGCATGGAGGGTGGCAACCTGCCGAACGGTCTCGCTCAGGAACGCCGGCTCATTCCGTTTGCCCCGATGGGGCACCGGCGCCAGATAGGGCGCGTCGGTCTCGACCACGATTCTCTCAAGCGGAAGCCCGGCCACCACGTCACGCAACGCCCCCGCCTTCGGGAAGGTCACGATACCCGGAATGGACAGGTAGAAGCCCAGGTCAAGCGCCCGTCGCGCTTCCGCGGCCGTCCCCGTGAAGCAGTGCATCACGCCGCGTACCCGGCCGGCGCCCGCATCGTCCAGGATTCGGATGGTGTCGTCGAAGGCCTCTCGCGTGTGAATCGCCACAGGCAGGTCGAGTTCCACGGCGAGCTGGACCTGCGCGGCGAATACCTCCTGCTGCACGGTCCGGGGGGCAAAATCATAGTGGTAATCGAGGCCCATTTCCCCCAGGAGCCGGGCGCCGACGCGCATGGTGGTGTCACGGACCGCCGAGACGGCGTCGCCGACCCGGTCCGCGTACGCGCCTGCGCGATGCGGATGCACGGCGGTTGCGAAGATCACGCCCGGCCACGCGGCCTGAACCGCCGCCACCCGCGCGTGTTCCTCGGGCGTGTCTGCCGACAGGATGCACACAGCCTGCAGCACGCCCGCTGCGTGCGCCCTGGCCACCACCTCCGGCAGGTCGGCGAGGAACGCCTCGTCGGCCAGATGACAGTGCGAATCAACAAACATCGTCAGTTCGAATCGGCCCTACCGGATCCGGGTTCCGGGTGCCGGGGCCTGGTCAAACGCCACCAGCATGGGCTTGCCGCCGTCGGGGCTTGCCGCCAGGATCATGCCGTTGGACTCGATACCCATCAGTTTGGCGGGCTTCAAGTTGGCGACGATGGCGACGGTGCGGCCGACGAGGGCGTCCGCTTCGTAGGCTTCTGCAATGCCTGCCACGAGCGTGCGCTGTTCAGAGCCGAGGTCAATCGTCAGCTTGACCAGCTTCTTGGAGTTCGGCACGCGCTCGGCCGTGAGGATTCTTGCCACGCGCAGATCGACTTTCATGAAGTCTTCAATCGAAATGCGTGACTCGAGCGGCCACTGCGACGCGGGCGGCTGAGGGGCCGGCGCCGGTGCGGGTTCGGCTCCGGTGCCGTCGGCTTGTGACACGGCGGGCTGACCGATCGCTGGCTTGATTTCTTCTGACACGGACTTCTCCTTTGGTTCCAAACGCGGCCACAACGCGGCGCCGGATACGACGAACCGCTCGCCGCTCTCCCGCCACTGGCCATCTTGTGCCCACAGCACGTGGGCTCCAGTTGACGCATCACCGACGCGCCGGCGAATCTCATCGCAGGCCGCGGGCATCACCGGCGATAACATCACCGCGGCCACGCGCAGGGCCTCGGTGGCATTCCACAACACCGTGTCCAGCGCGGCGTTGTCGCCGGCCTTGGCCAGCTTCCACGGGGCTTCGGTCGCGATGTATTCGTTGATGCGATCCACGAACTGGAAAACAGCCGCGCACGCCACATCGATAGCCAGTTCGTCAAACGCCTGCTTCCACCGAGTCTCGGCCTCAAGGCCTGCGGCCGCCAGGTGTGGCGCCATCGGTGTTGCGCGCAGATGTCCTTGCCGGTACCGATCGGCCATGGCCGTCACGCGGCTGACGAGGTTGCCAAGGTTGTTTGCCAGGTCTGCGTTGTACTTCTCTTCGAACCGGTCCCACGAAAAGTCACCGTCGTTGCCGAAGACAATTTCCTTCGACAGGAACAGCCGCAACGGGTCGGGACCGAACTTCCCCACCGCGTCGAGCGGGTCCACCACCGTGCCCAGCGACTTGCTCATCTTCTCGCCTTTGAACAGCACCCAGCCGTGGCCGAAGATCTGGGTGGGCAGCGGCAGGCCCGCGCTCATCAGCATCGCCGGCCAGACCACGCAATGAAACCGCGTGATGTCTTTGCCCACCAGATGCACGACGTGCCGGATGGGTTCGCCGGTCTGCGCCCACCACTGGTCGAACATCGCCGGATCGGTGCCGTAACCGACGGCCGCGGCATAGTTGATCAGCGCGTCGTACCAGACGTACACCACGTTCTCAGGTGCAAACGGCAGCGGAATGCCCCACGCCTGCCCTGCGCGGCTGACGGAGATGTCTTCGAGGCCGCCCTCGAGCAGCCGCAGCATTTCGTTGCGCCGCGATTCGGGGGCCACAAAGTCTGGATGTGCCGCGTAGTGCTCAAGCAGGGCGTCACGGTATTTCGACAGGCGGAAGAAGTAGTTCTTCTCCTTGATCCAGTCCGGTGTGGTGCGATGCACGGGGCACTGGCCCTCGATCAATCCCTTGTCGGGTTTGAATTCCTCGCAGGAGACGCAATACCAGCCCTCGTACAGGCCTTCGTAGATATCGCCGCTCGCGAACGCGTGCTGCACCATCGCCTGCACTGCGGCCTTGTGCCGCGGCTGGGTGGTGCGGATGAAATCGTCGAACGAGATATTGAGCCCCGCCCACACCGTGCGGAACTCGCCTTCCATCCGGTCGCAGTAGGCCAGCGGATCGAGTCCGGCCTCGGTGGACCGTCGAAACACGTTCTGGGAGTGTTCGTCATTACCCATCACGAACCGCACGTCGTCGCCGGCCAGCCGGTGGTACCGGGCGATCACGTCGGCGGCAATCTTTTCGTACGCCGTGCCCAGGTGGGGCCGGTTGTTGACGTAGTCGATGGCGGTGGTGAGGTAGAAACGGGACATGGTCGAATACCGGAAACCTCCATTGTAGCCGGTGCGGGTCAAATCATCCCATGCTCCCGAAACGACCAGTACGCCCCATCGGCGAGTATCAGGTGGTCCACCAGCGGCACGCCTAAGAGTACGCCGACTTTCACCAGTCTCAGGGTGAGCGAGCGGTCGTCCGGACTTGGTGACGGGTCGCCTGACGGGTGATTGTGAAACACGATCACGCAGGCGGCCCCACTGCCGACAGCCGCCCGGAACACCTCTCGCGGATGGGCCAGTGAGGTGTCGAGCGAGCCTTCGGAAATCACGTGGGCGCGCAGCAGGCGTTGTTTGGTGTCGAGCAGCAACACACCAAAGCGCTCGACGGGGTGTGCCCCATACCGCGGCAACAGGTGCTCGGCCGTCTCCTTGGCCGTGATGAACTGGGGCCGTGAAGCGGGGCGCCTGGTCAGCGTCCGCCGGCCCACTTCAATGCCGGCTAATACGCGCGCCGCCTGCGCAGCGCCTATTCCGGGCAGCCGGCATAACTCATCCCGCGACATCCGGGTAAGCCCGTGCAGCCCCGGCGCCTGCTCCAGCAGCGACACGGCCAGCCGATGCGCCGAGTGCCCAGCGGCCCCGTGTCCCAGCACAATCGCCAGCAACTCCGCATCGGACATCGCGGCCATCCCCAGTCGTTCCAGTTTCTCGCGTGGGCCTTCAGGAATCTGGAACGGGGTGAGATCTGCGTGGGTCACGGGGATTGCGCCCTGCAAGATTCGGGCGCACTCATACACGGCGACTTTTCGACGTGTGACGAGGGCGCCTTGCAGAATCTGCCAGTCGGCGGGGCCTGAAGATCGCGTTATCTGACGACCCACCCGAACCCGAGCACAGCAGCGACGATCACCACAAATCCGACAACGTCGAGCACGACGCCGTAGCGCATCATGGTGCCGATCGGGATGTAGCCGCTGCTGTACACAATCGCGTTGGGCGGCGTGGAGATGGGCATCATGAATCCCATGCTCGCACCAAGTGTGGCCCCAAGCGCCGGCTCAAGGGGCGAAACGCCCGCCGCCACCGCCACCGCGATCGCCGTCGGCACCACCACCGTGGCGGCAGCCGTGTTTGAGGCCGCTTCCGACATCAGGATGGCGACGGCGGTGAATACAATCGTCAACCCCGCACTGCCGGCGCCCGGAACGTAGCTGACCACCCACCGGCCGAAACTGTCGGCCAGTCCCGTAGAGTCGGCCAGTCCGCCCATCGCCAGGCCGCCGCCGAACAGCAGGATGATGCCCCAGTCGATGTTCGACGCCTCCTCCCACGTCATCGTGAACCGCCGGGCGCGCCAGCTAATCGGCAGCACAAACAGCAACAGCGCGCCAATGATGGCGGCGATGGACTCGGGAAACAGCGTAGTGGTGCGCATGGTCAGCCAGTGGGTCTGGCCCAGCACCAGTGCCAGCATGCCGGGCAGGGTCCACAACAACACCGTGACCGCAAACGCCAGCACCACATTCCGCTCGCCGACCTGCATGGAGCCCAGCTTGCGCAGTTCTTCGCGGACCGACGCCGTCGCCGTCTCACTCAGGCGCACGTGCCGTGCCGCGGGATACAGCATCCACGCCACCAGCGTGCCCATCATCACAATGACGAGCGGCACACCCAGGGCCATCCAACCGGCGAAGGAGATATCAATGCCGGCGTTCTTGAGCAGCAACCCCTTGCCGATCAGGTTCGGGGGTGTGCCAACTGGCGTCGCCATCCCGCCAATGGACGCCGCAAACGACGTGACCAGCATCATCGTCATCGCGAACCGTTGAAAAGCCGGGTCGTGCGACCGACCGCGGCCCAGTTCGACGAGAACGGCCATCCCCAGAGGAAACAGCATCGCGGTGGTCGCGGTGTTGCTCATCCAGGCCGAAAGCACGGCAGCAACGGTGGCGTAAACCACGACCAGGCGCAGGGCGCTGCTCCCGATCCACGGTGAAGCCAGCGCTGAAAACGCCATGCGCCGATCGAGCCGATGCACAAACATGCCCTCGGCCAGGATGAAGCTGCCGATGAAGAGAAAAATAATCGGGTCGGCGAATGAAGCGAACGCCGTTCTCGCGTTGGCGATGCCGAACAGCACCGCCAGCGTCGGGCCCAAGAGCGCTGTGGCGGCCAGCGGAATGGCCTCCGTCATCCACAACGTCACCATCAACGCCAGGATCGCGCTCAGCTTGTGCGCGTTGTCGGATAGTCCTGGCGTGGGCAGGAGCAGGATTCCCAGGCATAACGCCGGCCCCGCAAACAAGCCGAAGGTGCGGCGACGACGGTTGAACTGTTCCTCTGCCGGGGAAAATGATTCGCCGACCTCCGATGCCTTGTGAAATTGCCTCACTGCGCCCCCCACCATTGAACGGCGCCCGTCAGTTCGGCCCACCCGGTCAGGAGAATTCCGTCATCCGTCCACTCCACCCGCTGCGTGCCTCCGGGCGACACGACGTCGGACCGGCGGGCGGCGCCGCCAAACATCGCCGTCGCAACCGCCGCAGCGCACGCGCCGGTGCCTGACGCCTCGGTTGGTCCCACGCCGCGTTCCCAGATCAGGATCCTCACCCGGCCAGCTTCCTCGACGGTGGCCAGTTCGACGTTTGTGCCTTCCGGAAAAAACGGGTGAACGGCGAGTCCTGCCGCAATGGCGTGCAGGCGCGCGGTCGTCAGGTGTTCGGGCGGCCCGATAACCACACATTGCGGGTTGCCGACGCGAAGCACGACGGCAGTGACGGTCTGTCCGGCGACTTCGATCGGTACCTGGCGCAACCCCTCGGGCTGCCCCATTTCCGCACGACAGGAGTAACGTGTGCCATCCACAGACAGCACGTCGATCGTCCGCAGACCCGCTTCGGTGTCGAGGACAACCTGCGATCCCGCCTCAAGACCTCTGGTGCGAGCGAGCCATGCGGCCACGCACCGAATCCCATTCCCGGAGATCTCGGACCGGCTCCCGTCGGCATTCAGCAAACGGGTGCGCGCGCCTCGCTCCGTTTCGACGACGATCATCAGGCCGTCGGCGCCGATGCCGGCGTGCCGATCACACACTCGGCGGGCCAGAGACGCCATGTCGCCCGACGGCGCGGTGTCGGATGACGGGAGCAGCAGGAAGTCGTTTCCGTACGCGTGAGCCTTGACGAGTTCCATAGGCTACGCAGCGCCCTTTCGGCAAAACGCGAGCAGGTGCCATCCGTAGCGCCGCACCCACGAGCGAGGCAGGGCGTTAAACGTGCCAACGAAGAACGTGTTGAACGCGAGTCCCTTCCAGCCCTTGTGGAGCCGCGACTTCACGGGGAACCGCTCAAAGACGAGATCCACCTTCGAAAAGGGTTTCAACAAGTCGCTGAACTCGGCCGCCGAATAGCGCTTGAGCACCGGTGCGTCCTCATGCTCAAGCGGAGTCTTCATGACCTTCGAAAGCGCATTGAGCCACGAGAGTCGGTTGTAGCCCTGGAAGATCGCCAGCCCACCGGGGCGAAGCACTCGGTGGATTTCTGCCACCATCCGCCGGTCGTCGCCGGTGTACTGCACCACTCCGTGGGCGAACACGAGATCAAACGACGCATCGGCATACGGCAGATGTTCACCATCGACCACATCCAGCCGAGCTGACAATCCCTGCTGTTCGAGATTCTGGCGGGCCAGGGTGATGGCACTTTGCGCGATGTCCACCCCGGTGACGCGCGCGCCGGCCCGGGCGAATCGCACCACCTCGACGCCCGCGCCGCACCCGACGTCAAGCACGTCCCGGCCTTTCCACTCGTCAAAGTGGACGAGGTCCAGAAGGTGATGCAGTTTCTCGAAGTGATACTGGTCGAGATCGGAGAAGAATCCCGGGCTCCCCGGAGCATGGGTGGAAATCTCAAGATCGTGGATGTGGGTGTTCCAGTACTCGCGGACGCGTTCGTTCATGCGCGACTTACTATATGGCAGGTATGACACGCGACCTTTCCCGACTGCACGCCGAGTCCTTCGATCTGCTGGTGGTGGGCGGCGGCATCCACGGCTTGTTTACGGCCTACGACGCGGCGGCCCGCGGCTTGCGGGTGGCGCTTGTCGAGCGCGGTGACGTTGGCAGCGGTATTTCCTTCAACCATCAGCGGACCATCCATGGTGGGCTGCGGGCGCTGCAATCTGGCCAGTTGCTGAAATGCCGGCAGCAGATTGCGGAACGGCGGGCCTGGGCGCGGATTGCTCCACACCTGCTGCGGCCCCTGCCCTTCCTGATCGGCACCTACCGCGGGACCCGGCGGTCACGATTGATGGTCCGGGCCGGGTTCAAGCTGTACGACTTCGTCGGGAAGTCGCGGAACCAGCACGTGTCCCCCGAGCTGCACCTGCCCAGTACGCGCCTGGAGTCGCCTGCGGCGACGCAGCGTTTCTTTCCGGGCATCGCACCCAAGGGCCTCTCTGGCGGCGCCATCTGGTACGACTACCAGACCGTGCATCCGGACCGTCTGACATGGACAGTGGCACTGGCTGCGCACCAGTCCGGCGCGGTCGTGGCCACGTATGTGGAGGCCCAGGCTCCGATGCGCGAAGGTTCGCGCATCACGGGTGTCTCGTGCCGCGACGTGTTGACCGGCGACGTGTTCGACGTTCGCGCGAACGCCGTGGTGCTGGCCGCCGGCACCGGCCTGGCTGCCCTGCACCAACGCTTCGGTGCCACCGGAGCTCCTCCGCTGGTGCGCGCGATGAACCTGCTGATCGATCGGCCGGCCAAGGACATTGCGCTCGCCGCACCCTCGGCGCAGGGACGCATGCTGACGGCTGTGCCCTGGGCCGGCGGCGTGCTGGTCGGCACGTACCAGCCGGAAGGCGCCGTCGCGGGGGATGACGCGGCACCGCTCGGGCCGATTGTGGAAGCATTCCTCGCGGAGATCCAAACGGCCTTCCCTGCTCTTGGCGCCACGCGCAAGGATGTGCGCTTCGTGCACCAGGGACTTGTGCCCGCGCAGGCGACGGGCACAGGGCTCGACCTGCTGGCTGAGCCAAAACTACTGGTGCACAGCGAATCGACGGGGCTGTTCAGTCTTGTGGGCGTGAAGTACACAACCGCGCGGCTGGCGGCCGAGCGTGCGGTGGACGCCGTCGCTCGACTCGCCGGACGTCCGGCCCGGCCGTGCCGGACGGGCACCACCGTGCTCCCCCACGCCGACATCGCCGACAGCGACGGCATCCTGCAGGAAACATCGCGCGCGCTGGGACTGACGCTCGAGAAAACGATCCACGCGCATCTGGCCGGGTGGTACGGGACGGAGGGACCGGCCGTGCTGCGCTGTGCGCACACCGAGGGCGCGCTGGCGCGGCTCAATCCCTCCGGGCCCGTGATCGAGGGCGAAGTGATTTACGCCGCCCGCGAGGCCGCCGCTGTGCGGCTTGAGGACGTGGTCTTCCGACGGACACCGCTCGGCTCAGCCGGCCACCCCGGCGAACCGGCGCTCGAACGCGCAGCCGATCTCCTCACGCGCGAATGGAGTTGGTCGATTGAACGGCGCGAGGAAGAACTGGCGCGCGTCCACAAGCGGTTCATGGTCTGACCGCGCCCCTTCGACGAAATTCATGGCGCTGCAGTAGTATCCGCCTGTCGTGCCCGAAGACGCTACGCGTACGAGTGTGAGCCCTCACGTCCAGACTGCCGCGGCAGGAGGCCTTGATGACCACCGGTTGGTGCCCGGTACCGTCATCGCCGGCCGTTTTCGCATCGCGAGCCTCATCGGCCGCGGCGGCATGGGCCAGGTATATCGGGCCGACGATCTGAAGCTCGGCCAGGCGGTGGCGCTGAAGTTCCTGCCCGATGGACTCGCGCACGACAGCGCCGCGCTCGCCCGGTTCCATAACGAGGTCAAGCTGGCACGCCAGATTTCGCATCCCCACGTCTGCCGGGTGTTCGACATCGGCGAGGTGGACGGGCGGCACTTCTTGTCGATGGAATATATCGACGGCGAAGACCTCGCGTCATTGATGCGTCGCATCGGTCGCCTGCCCCACGACAAGGCCGTGGAGGTGGCGCGACAGATGTGCGCGGGCCTGTCGGCGGCGCACGACGTCGGACTGCTTCATCGCGATATCAAGCCCGCCAATGTCATGCTCGACGGCCACGGCCGGGCGCGGATCACGGACTTCGGGCTCGCCGGCGTCGAGACCGAAATCCCCGCCGCAGACGTCGGCTCCGGAACACCCGCCTACATGGCGCCGGAACAGCGCGATGGGCGCGGCGTAACCCGCCGCAGTGATCTCTACGCCCTCGGACTGGTGCTGTACGAGGTGTTCACGGGCAGGCCGGTCCTGGAACGTGACCGCGGCGCGCCCCCTCGGCCCTCACACTGGGTTCCGGATCTGGACCCGGCCGTTGAGCGAGTCATCCTGCGCTGCCTTGAGCCGGAGCCCGGAGAACGCCCAGCGTCGGCCGCGGAAATTGCGCTCGCCCTGCCGGGCGGTCGCTCGCTGGACGCGGCGTTGCTCGCGGGCGAAACACCATCGCCGGCCATGGTGGCGGCCGCGCCCGCCGCCGGAGCACTGACACCCGCCGCCGCGTGGGGAGGCCTTGCCGCGATCGCGGTACTGTTGGTGTTGCTCTCGTTTGGGGATCGTGTCAATCAGCACCAACTCGCGCCGCTCGTTACCTCGCCGGTGATTCTCGCCGACCGAGCGACCCGCCTCGTTGCGCAACTAGGATATGGCGAACGGCCAGCCGACCAGGCGAGCGGGTTCGCGATCGACTCTGCGTGGGCCACTTGGTCGAACGATCCGCTGCCGGCATCTGAGCGGTGGTCCCGGATCACGACGGGACAGCCCTTGACGTTCTATTTCTGGTACCGGCAGAGTCCCGTTCCCCTGCTGCCGCTCGCCGGTGGACGGCCGGCCGTGGTGGTGACGCCGTCCGATCCCCCACCCGACTCGCCCGGCATGATCACCATCGTGATGGACACACGCGGCCGGCTCGTCTCGTTTCTCGCGATCCCGTCTGCCGCACTCGACGATGGCGATGGAGGCGCCACCGATTGGGCGTCGCTCTTTGCGGCGGCGGAACTCGACATGACCACGTTCGTCGCGGCCACTCCGGTGTGGACGCCGGCTGTGTTTGCCGACGAGTTGCGCGCCTGGACCGGAACCTACGCGGACCACTCAGACCTACCCCTGCGGATCGAAGCGGCGTCGGCCGGCGGGCGTGTCGTGCGTTTCCAGGTGATTGGACCGTGGGAAACGGCGACCTCACGAATGGCTGCGTCGGGTCCGACCGGCGACGTCGCCGCGATCGCCCTGCTCGCGGTGGTGATGGTTGGCGTGCTGATCGGCGGCGTGGTCATGGCGCGGCACCATCTGCGCGCGGGTCGAGGCGATGTGGCCGGCGCGCGCACGGTGGCCGCGATGGCGGGCATTCCATCCGGACTGACGGTGGCGATCGGCAGCCAGTTGCCCGCAACCCTGGACGGATCGATTCGTTTGTTCGCCGAATGTGTATCAGCCACGATCGTGACGGGCGCGATTGGTGCCCTGCTCTACGTGGCGCTTGAGCCGGTCATCCGGAGTACTCGCCCCTCGCTCCTGATCTCGTGGAACCGCCTCCTGTCAGGACGTGTCATCGACCCAATGGTGGGCCGCGACGTGCTGGTTGGCGGCCTCCTCGCGCTCACGGGCGCCGGAGCCTTCTGTCTCAGCGGCTGGATCAAGGTCTGGACCCAGAGTCCGTACGGACCGAACTATGCCATTGATCTGCGCACCCTCGGTTCCGTGCTGGGATCGGTCGAAGTCGTCCTGCAGTCGCTCAATCCCGCACCCGCGCTGGCGGCGTTGGTTTTCGTGGCGTTGGTGTCGAAGGTGGCGCGCCGCTTCTGGATTGGGGCGGCCCTCCTGGCTGCGCTGGGCGCCGGCGGGTTCATCCTCTTCTCTGCGCGCAGTTGGCCGACGATGGGCGCGATGGTGGTGGTGGTGTCGCTCGGCGTGGTGGCCGTGGCCCGATTCGGTCTGGTGGCGGGAATGAGTTGGCTGCTCTTCCTGAATCTGACGATGCTCGCGCCGCTGACCACCGACTTCTCGTTATGGTCGTCAGATGCGGTGGTGTTCAGACTGGCTGTCATGGGCACCGTGGCCGCATTCGGGGTGTGGGCCGCCCGTCGGCCGGTGTCGACGGTGACGTGACTCTCGCCGCCTCGCTTCACAGGGATGCCTTGTGGCTGAAGCGTGGAGCAAGCGGCGCGCCGCAACCAAAAGACTTGTTCCGCCGCAACTCGATCGCAAGCTCGGCCAGCAGGCCCGGAATGTGATCGTTGAGCGTGGGGACATCCAGGTCCCGTGCCGCCGGGAGTTCACGGACCTGCGTCTCCACACCGCGAGCAGGGCGTTCCGCTGCTGTTCGATGAGCCGCGCGAGTTCGTTGCGGGTATCGATAGCGTTCAAGGCTACGTGATTTACGGCACGCCAGGCAGGTAGTCCATCGGCTGGCGGTCGTCGCCACCACCGCCGCGGCCCGCGGTCGCGCCATTGCCGTACTTCAGGATCTTCCGGGTCTTCATGTCATAGACGTCGCCGGGGTTCAGCACGTCGTAGGGTTTGTCCCACGGCTGGTACGCCTGCGTGTTGTCATGCACGGTCACTTTCCAACGGCCGATGACCTCGAACGTATCGCCGGTCACCACGATCGCGGTGTCTTCGGACAGTCCAATGCCGAGGTACTGCGGGAACTTTGTGATGACCGGGATGAGGTCGTCCCACCGATTGCGCGTGTTGATGTGCTGATCGATGGCCGAACGCTTGAGGAACGCGAATCCGCGCTGGTGATTCGCCTCCTCCGTCATCATGATGTCGGGCCCCTTCGTGTCGCCAGGGGCAGAAGGGAGAGGAACCACCGACGTCGGGTCATGATGGGGATTGTCGCACGCGCCCCGCAATCGCGTTGGCGGTGGCGCTGTAGGTGATGCGGCCGTCGGCGGCGGCCGGCAGGATCTCCTTCATGCGCGCCTTGATCGGCGTCAACTGCTCCAGCGTCATGGCCGCCAATATCCGAGCCACACTCGCACTGCCAAGGACCGTCGTCCAGTAATCGTCGAAATCGGCGAACGTCCGTTCCACCGTGATGACGCGCGTCTCGAGCGCCTCGACGCCCGCGTCTGTCCAGAGGGCGCGCATGGCGTCCATGCCGGACGCATCTGGACTTGGCGCTGACGGTACGTAGACGCCCTGGTCGCGCAACTCCGCGAAGAGGGTCCGATACGGAAATCCGCCGCCCGGCATGTCCCACGCATAGGCCGTCACGAGGCCTCCGGGAGACACCACGCGAGCCATTTCGGCAATGCCTTTGGCAGGATCGGAAACAAAGAAGATCACCAGCGGCATGATCGCCGCGTCAAACGTGTGGCCGGGGAACGGCAAGGCCATCGCGTCGGCCTGACGAAACTGCGCGAGCCGCAATGCCGGGCGCGTGCGGGCGAAGGCGAGTTGCTCTTCTGACGGGTCGATTCCGTCAATCGAGGCTGGAGCACAGCGGTGGACGAGCATCTCGGTGAAGGCTCCGCTGCCACATCCGACATCCAGCCAGCGCAGACCGGGTTCGGGTGCCAACCACTCGAGAAACGCATCCCCGACGAGCTGGCTCCACGCGCCCATGTAGCGTTCGTAGGCCGCCCCGTCGTTAAACCGAATCTGCTCAGCAGCCACTTCCCCAGTTCCCAACTTCCCCAGTTCCTAAGTTCCCCAGTTCCTAACTTCCCCAGTTACTTAACCGTGAACGCGTTAAACACCCACGTGAGTCCCGTGGTGAAGCCCCATGCGGGATCGCGCTCGGTGATGCCGAACATCACTGCGGCATCCAGGCGCACAGGTCCACGCGTGAAGCGCGACCCGACGCGCATCGCCGCGCGGCTCTCAGTGCCCGCAATCACCGTTCCCGTGCGCGTATTGGCACGACCATTGAGTTCGGCCACCACTTCAGCGCCGTTGGCGATCGCCCGGGCAATGGACAAGCCGTAGATGAACACGTCGTTCTGGCGATCGCCACGCGTCGCATCACCGAGGATGGCGAATCCGGCGTTTCCAACCACCCGCACCTGCTGGATGGTCTTGCCCATCGCCAGGGCGAGTGCAAAGTCCGTGGTGTCGAGTCCCAGTCCGCTTTCGTTGCCGGCATTGGGCAGTCGCGTCGCAAATCGCACGGCCAGTGACGGGCGGCCCACGCCTTCGGAGACAAAGCGCACCTTGGCGCCCACCACAATGTCTTCCACGTCGGCGGTCGAATCGCCTGTGATGTCCAGCATGCCGGCCAGGGGGCCGGCAAGCCTGTCGGTGATGGTCAACCGATTGCGGAGGCCACCGTCGATCTGGATTTCAGCAATGGAACTGACACCAAAACTCAAGCCCAGGGTCCCCAGCCTCATGAGGTTGCCCTGCAGGCCGGACACCGGGAAAAACGCCTGGCGGCTGTAGTCAATGCCCGCTTCCAGCAGAATCTGGCCGGGGCCAACCGTCTCGGGGTCCTCGGTGACCAGCGGTCGCGACTGCGCCCACGCCGGCGCCGCCAACCCCATCATCACCACACCCAGCACCAACCTCTGAATCACTCTCGTCATGTATCACTCCGCGAATCAATCCAAATGGTGACGGGGCCGTCGTTGACCGACGCCACCTGCATATCGGCCTGGAACACGCCAGTCCGGACCACCAACCCCGCGTCCCGAAGGCGTGACACGACGCCTTCGTACGCGTCGTTGGCCACGTCGGGCGCCGCCGCCCCGATAAACGAGGGCCGGCGTCCCCGCCGGACATCGGCGAGCAGAGTGAACTGCGAGACCGCCAGGACGGCCCCACCCACGTCCATCACGCTCAGGTTCATCTTGTTCGCCGCGTCGCTGAAAATCCGCAAATCCCGGATCTTGGCCGCGACATAGTCGGTATCGGCCGTTCCGTCGCCGTTCGCCACCCCAATCAGCACAAGCAGCCCCTGGCCGATTTCAGACACGACCCGGCCGTCGATGGAGACCGACGCCGACGACACGCGGGTAATCACCGCACGCACGGGCAGTTACCGGAGAGCCGCGGCGGTTTGGGCCACCGGGTACAGGCGCGTATCGAGCAGGTGGCGAGGCGCCACGTTCCCGATGGCCTTGATCATCGAATTCTTGATGTCCGGGTGTTCCAGTTCCAGTTCGGCGATCATCCGCTTCAGGCGCTGGCGCTTGAGGCTTAGGTCTCCACAGGCAGGACAACAGCAGCCGATGACCGGCAGGTTGTTTTCCTGGGTGTAGGCGCGGGCTTCAGCCTCGGTGACATACACGAGAGGCCGGATCACCGTGTGTTTGCCGTTGTCCGAGGTCAGACGCGCGGGCATGGCCTTGAGCGCGCCCTGGAAGAACACGTTGAGCAGCAGTGTCTCGACGAAGTCGTCCATGTGGTGGCCAAGCGCGATCTTCGTGGCGCCCACCGAATCCGCCAGCCGGTACAACACGCCCCGCCGCAGCCGGGCACAGAGCGAACAGGGCGTCTCGCCATCCTCCAGGATGTCATCCATGACGGCGCCGATGGTGGTGTGCTCGATGTGCACTTCCCACCCCCGTTCGGCGCAGGCCTCGGTCACAGCGCTGTGCTTGAAGTCCTTGTAGCCGGAGTTCACGTTGATCGCGCAGATGGAAAACGTAATCGGCGCACGCTTGCGCAGCACGTCCAGAATCTGGATCAGCGCCCAGCTGTCTTTACCTCCCGACAGGCCGACCATCACGCGGTCGCCGTCCTCGATGAGGTTGTGCTCAAGGATCGCCTGGGTGGTCTTCTTGGCGATGCGGTGTTCCAGAGGTGTTCGATAGGACATGGGTGTTATGGGCGAAGGTGCTGTGTGACGAGAGTATCAACGACACCCGTCCATGTGAAACGCCCGGCGGTGGCCAGGGCCTGGGCCCCCAGACGCGACGCCAGCAAAGGGTCGGCGCAGAGATCGGCCAGAGCCTGTCCCAGGGCGGAAGCGTCCGGCGCAGTGACACGGCCGTTCACTCCGTCCACCACCAACTCGGCCGGTCCTCCGCTGTCGGTGACCGTCACCACAGCCTTCCCGGCCGAAAACGCTTCCACCGTGACAAAGCCGTAATCTTCACGCTTCGGGACAAAACACACGGCGCGGCACGTCGCCAGGTAGTCCACCAACTGCGCGTCGGATACACGGCCGGCGAAGGTCACCCGGCCATCAAGCCCCAGGCGCGTGGCCTCAGCGCGAAGGGCGTCCTCGGCTTCCCCTTCGCCCGCAATGACACACCGGACGCCTTGAGCCGCCGGAGTCGCCAGCGCCTGGAGGATCAGATCAATTCGTTTGAGCGGTGCGAGCCGTGACACGACAAAGATGAAGTCGCCATAGCCGTCGCATCGGTACGTCCGCTGGGGCGCCGGTGGATACAGCACCGCGGACGCCACGCCGTTCCAGCGCTTGAGCCGACCTTGCACCGTGAGTGACTGGGCGTAGAGCGCCTTCAGGTGATGCTGGAAGCACCAGGTGTCGGCCGCGTGAATCAACCTGCGCCGCACGGATTCCTTCAGCCGTCCCTGCGGTGACAGCGGGCCTGAGAACTCTTCCCACAGGTCGTAGTACTCGCGCATGGTGTGGTTCAGCCAGCACACGTGAGAGCGATGCCGCACGGCATACGACGGATACCGCAGTGAGATGACATGGTCGACCCGCCGACCGCCGATTTCCCTGACGTTGGTCCGCCACGTCGTCAGGTACTCGGACGCTTGCTGCCCAAATGGATTCGATGGCGTGGTGACGAGCTCCGCGTCGTGGCCTTCCGTCTTCACGGCGTCCACCAGGGCGCGCGCAATCACCATGTGACCGCCCTCCACGGACGGCGGTGACGACGTCACGACCGCGACCAGAGCCATGACTCAGGCGTCCGGACCCGGATTCAGTACGCGTGCCGGCACACCCACCGCTTTTGCGCCGGCCGGCACCGGCCCCAGCACCACGGCGCCCGCGCCCACAATGGCGCGATCGCCGATCGACACGCCATCCAGCACCTTCGCGCCCGCACCAATCCACACGCCGGCGCCCACCGCGATGCCGTCGGACTTGCGGGGTTGTGCGTTCACCGCCACAGTCGGGTCGCTGAAATCGTGGTCGCCGCCGATGAGATACGAATACGCGGCCAGCAGGGTGTGCGCCCCAATGGTGACGCGGCCTGCGGAAAACACCTCGCAGTTGAATCCGATATTCACGCCGTCGGCCAGGACGATATCGCCATTCTTGCAGGACAAAATGGTGTTCCGTCCGACGAACACCCCATTCCCGATGTCGATGCCGCGGTTGGTGTCGCCCTTGGCGTCAAGCAGGCAGTGGTCGTCGATAACGACGTTGTCGCCGATGTGGATTTTGTGCGGATGACGCAGCACCACGTCGCGGCCGAACACCACGTTGCGACCGCAACGGCCCAGCAGCATGGGGTACAGGGACTTCCGGAGCATCAACCCGAGGGCGCCAGGCACGCACTGCGCGAACAGCGTGACAAGCTCGTACTTGACCAACGCACCCAGGCCAGGCTTGCCCACGATGAGCGCGCTGTATTTCGCGCGCGCTCCACCAGGCGCACGAAACAACTGGTCCTGCACGCGCGGGATGTCCCGATCAGATCCAGTGCTGGCCACGGTACCACTCCAGTGTGCGTCCAATGCCGTCACGCAGGCTCACCGCCGGCGCAAAACCCAGCTCCGCGCGAGCCCTCGAGATATCAAACGCGCGGCTCTTGGTGAAGAAGTCTACACGGCGTCGATAGATCGGCGGCGCCACGCCGAGTGGCGCGCAGACCGCTTCGCACGCGGCGCCGGCCAGCCAGAACGGCCACACAGGCAGCCGCAGCCGTGGCGGCGCCACGCCGGCCACCTCCGCCGTAATCTCGATCAACGCCTTCAGCGTCGTGACTTCCCCACCCGCCAGGATGTAGGTGCGTCCCGCCGCCGCAGGCACTGTGGCGCACAGGCGAAAGCCGTCGCACAGGTCTTCCACGTATGTCAGGTGATAGAAGATCTCGCCATTGCCAAGCAGCACGAACCGGCCACGCGCCACTCCGCCGAACAGCTTCAGCAAGCGTCGGTCACCGGGGCCATAGATCCCGGACGGACGGGCGATCACCAACTCGACGCCTGTGTCTTTTGCCGCGGCGATGGCCAACTGCTCGCCCTCAACCTTGGTTTCCTGATACACATCGCCGGGCCGCAGCGGCGCCTCTTCATTCGCCGGAGGATGTTCCACATCACCGTGTACGCCGACCGTGCTGCAGTGCACGACGCGGCGGACGCCCGCGCGTGCTGCTTCCCTCACAAGCGACTCGACACCAATGGCGTTGACCGCGCGATAGGCCGACGCGGGTAATCCGGCGGTCCGGTAGAGCGCGCCGATGTTGTACACCACGTCGACGCCCTCACACGCGGCGCGCAGACTCGCGGCATCGGTGAGGTCGCCGCGGACCACTTCGATTCCCGCGTTGTTCAGGTCCCGCGCCTGGTCCGGCTGCCTGACAATGGCGCGCACGGTATCGCCCGCCGCCACCAGTCGCCGCACGAGGTGCCCACCGGTGAACCCCGTGGCCCCCGTGACCAGCGCTCTCACCGCTCCGCCACCATCGTCACCGGAGACCCCGCGAGCCAGAGCAGACCGGCGCCCCTGAGCACACGTTCCAACCCGCGTGTGAAGCCGAGCGAACCCACCGCCTTGTGAAACGCGATCGGCATGACGAATTGCCGGTGAATGTGGACCACGCGGTATCCACTCGCCTGGAACGCGGCAATGACACTGCGTTCCGACATCACCCGGTACGCTTCGACCTTGTGCCCGGCGGCGCGTCTGAGATGCCTCACACCGCTTTCGACAGCGGCCAGGCTCGACGCCGAAGGGAAATCCACCACAACGCGACGGCGCGCGACACGGCACAATTCGCCGACGCACCGCGACCAGTCGGGCGTGTGCATGAGGACCCGCAGTGAAACGGCCGCGTCGAAATGCCCGGCCGGAAACGGCAAGGCATGCGCATCTCCCACTTCGAAGTTCAGGGCGACGCCTGCGCTTGCGGCGCGTTCGCGCGCCACATCGAGCATTTCGGACGAGGCATCCACTCCCACCACCGTCGCGCCCGCGCGCGCGAGGCCGATCGCTGCGCGTCCAGTGCCGGTGCCGACGTCCACCACCGAGCACCCTGCTAGCGGATGATCACCGTCGCCGGTCCCCAGTGGGGCGAAGGCCGCCATGAGCAAGGCCTCCTGTTCGGCGAGCAGGTGCCGGCCGATCGGACCACTGAACCGCAGGTTGTCGAATCCTTCCGCCACATCCTTGCTGGCGTAATGCGTGTAGCTGTAGTGCTGACGATTCATCGGACGAGCACCTCATACGCACGGCGCGTCTTTTCGATGAAGGCTTCGTCGCTGTACTTCGTGTTGGCGAGTTCGCGTGCGCGCGCTCCAATGGTCACGGCGGTAGGGTCGCTCATCGCCCGGAGCAGGCCCTTGGCCAATTCGTCTGGCGTGGCCGCCGTCAGAATCGCCACGTCGTCATTAAGGACCTGCGTGTGCGTGCGCAGACGCGTGGCCACTATCGGCCGCCCCGACCGGAGGTACTGGTAGATCTTCAGTGGCGTGTTCGTGCCACTCGAACGTGGCGACACCAGGGTTGTGGCCGCGTCGAGATAAGCCGGCACTTCTTCGGCGGGTCGTTGGCCGGTGAAGATGACCGCCGACGAGAGTCCGAGACGGTCAACGGCAACACGTGCCGTCGCGACCTGCGCGGGTTCGCCTCCCACCATCACAAGCCGGGCTTCCGGACGAGCCGCCACCACAATCCGCATCGCGTCATAAAGCAGGTCAAGGCCCTGGTACGCCTCAAACGTGCCCGTGTAGAGCACAACCGGCGTGGCTTCGTCGAGGCCCAGCGACCGTCGCACGGCGAGTCCGGTACCTGCCGACGGCGCCGCACCCGAGCCTGCGGCGTTTTCGATCAGCACGGTGGGCACCGGCAACTTCAGCGCCTTCACTGTGTCGTCGAGATCCTCGCAGATCACAATCACGACCCCCGAGCGCTTGATCATCAGGCGTTCGATCCATCCGAACAACGCGGCCAGGCCCTTGAACTTGCCGAACCCGAAGTTCGAGATCTGCTGCGGCAGGCTCGAGTGCATGTCGTACAGATGGGGCTTGCGCAGCATTGCGGCAAGCACAATTCCGATCGCGCCGCCTTCCTCGTGCGAGTGGATGACGTCGTACTTCCGCGTGAGCGCCAGTCGCAGTGCGGTGAGCGACAGGAGCGCATCGAGCGGCACCTTCGCCCACGACGGCCCGATTCGCACGCGCGACACAAATGGCGGGGCCATCGAGCGCACGATCGTCAACCCGGGCATCTGGACGTCACTGCCAAACGGGTAGGTGACCAGATCGACCGTGTGTCCGAGGGTGGTCAACGCCCGAATGCGGTGTAATTCAGAAAACGGGGTTCCCCGGGGCTCAAAAAACGGCTCCGGCGCGATCATGAGAATGTGCATGCCGTCAGGGCCCGATCGCGTGGGCGTTGGGGCTGCGGATGATTGTATACCCGCGTGTTACACTTCGCCCCCGGTAGTAGCTCGCGTCGATCCTGATGACACACGTGCCCCCTGGTCCTGACGCGCCTGGCGTCAACGACACGACTGACGCCATTGACGCCAAAGACCCGCCCGCGCGCGGCGGACGCCAGGCGCTGATCTGGTCCATCAAGATCGTCGTCTCAACAGGCTTGTTGTATCTGCTGCTCTCGCGTGTGGACCTGTCACGGCTCTGGGCCATCGCGCGCACGGCCTCGGTGACGTGGCTGGTCGTCGCACTCGGCCTGTACTTCGTCATGGTATTCATCAGTGCCTGGCGCTGGGGGGTCTTGCTGCACGCGCAGAACGTGGCCGTTGGCCTCGGGCCCTTACTGCGGTCGTACCTGGTCGCCACGTTCTTCAACAATTTCCTGCCGTCCAACATTGGCGGCGACGTCATCCGGGTGCGCGACACCGCTCGTGCCGCCGGCTCGAAAACGCGGGCCGCCACCGTGGTGCTGGTTGATCGTGGCATCGGCCTGCTCGCACTGGTCTTGATCGCGGCAGTGGGAGCGTCGATGACGACCACGGCGAGCCCGGTGATTGCGGCACTCGGACCCGGACTCTTGTGGCTCGCATTCGGTGTCGGGACGCTGGTTGGCGCCATTGTGTTACTGAGACCCAATGCCATCGGGAAGGCACTGGCACCGCTCAAGGCCCTCCATCAGGAATGGGTGGAAGAACGCATCAGCCGGCTCGTCAGTGCATTGGCGCGTTTTCGGGAGAGTCCGTCTGCCCTCGCCCTCGGGTTTGGCGGCGGCATCGTGGTGCAAGCCGTGCTCGTCCTCTTTTATGCGGCCATCGCGCAGGCGATCCTCGTGCCGATTCCGCTCGCGCACCTCGCGGTCCTCATACCGCTGTCGTTCATCGTGCAGATGGCTCCGGTTTCGGTGAACGGGCTTGGCGTGCGTGAGGCCACGTTCAGCTTTTATTTCGCGCGATTGGGCCTGCCGCTGGAGTCGGCATTCGCGCTTTCCTTCCTGGGCGCCGCGCTCGTGATGTTGTTCTCGCTCTCGGGCGGCGTCGCCAACCTCACGCAGCATCAGCGCCCGGCGGACTCTGGCCAGCGGACGATTTCGTAGAGCGACACCGGACCGGTTGTCACGAGTGGCCGCAGGTACGCCGCGTACGGCGGAAACCGGCCCTGCATCACCTCGGTGGCCGGCTCGTTGTAGGTGCGCCAGTCGATGGCGACATACCTCACCCCGCGTGCCCGCAGAAGGCGGAACGATTCTTCGTTGGGAAACCCATTGAGCGGAATCGCCTCTGCCTGAATGTCTGGCGGGATGAAATCACTGTACCCATTCACCAATGGCTGCCAGTGCCACATGGACCAGAACATGTGCTCGACGTGAGGAAACCACTCGCCACGGCGATACGGAAAGTGCAGCACGAGTGTGCCCGCTCTGGGCATGCCCGCCAGCACCTGATACGCCTCAGGAACGGGCGGCACAGGTCGCAGCGGCCACGACACGCGCAACTCGATGACGACCAGCGCCAGCAGCACCGGCACCAGCCAGGGCCGTCGTCGTCCGGATTTTGCAATCGCGGCGATGCCCATCCCTGCGAACACGGCGAGTCCCATCAGCACCAGGACACCGAATCGTGACGGCGCGCGCAGGAACGACATGAACGGGATGATGTCGGCCAGCCAGCCGTACAGCCCCGCGGCCGGTCCCAGCGATGCCCACACCGCCATCGTCGTCACACCGACGTAGAACCAGAACACTCGGCGCGCGTGCACAACGCGGGACGAAAGGGCCAGGCCCACCAGCGCCAGCCCGATGACGATGATCCCGGGGAACAGCACCTCACCGAGGCGACCCACATACGAATCAAGGCCCGCACGCCAGGACTCGGGCAGCACCTTGGTGAACGGGCCCGACTGTCCGCGCATGTACGTGCGATGGTCGGCCGACAAGTCGCGCGCCTCTTCGACATTGAGCGCCGACCGGAAACCCACCTCGTCGCGCATGGTCGCGTACGGCAGTGCGACAGGAGCCACCAGGAGTGCGGCGACAAGAACCGCGGCACCCAGGCCTGCCCAGTATTTGCGAGGATGCGGCTGCCCCACCGCAAACCACAACGCCGCGAATCCGACGGCCAGACCCATCATGATTCCGTAGTACGCACACGCGAGGACCGCGAACGTCAGCGTCGCGCCGAGCACACAACCTCGACGAAGACCGGGCGCCTCAGCGAAGCGGTGCCAGACAATCAGGACTAGTGGCACGACAAACACCAGCAGTAGCTGCACGTGGGCGGTGTGCGCCGAGACATACGCGGAGAACGCGAAGCCGGCCGCCGGGGGCACACCGGCCCAGGACGACCCTGTCAGGCGGCGCACGAGGTGCCAGGTCAGCACAAACGCCAACACGAGGCTGATGTAGACCACGATGTTGTGCGCGGCGATCGGATTGCCTGTGATCGCGTACACCGGCGCGGCCATTGCGCCTGCGACGAGGTTCGCCTCTGAGTACGCCAGCGTCCCCTGATGCGGATGGAAGATGTTTGCGTTGAAGACGTTCGCGGGGTCGGTGAGCAACGCGTGCGCGACCCACGCGACGTTCCACACGCTGAACTTCCCGTCGTGGGTATCAATGCGGGCCAGTTGCCCAGGCGCAGACATCATCGGCCAGGTCATGAGCGCCGCGAGGGCGCAGCCGGCGAGCGTGGCAAGCAGTGTCTGCCGTCTCATGCTCGCCTATCTGATAATCAGCGGCAGCACCCGCACGCCGAGGAATCGCGTATCGTTGTCCGGGCTTGGGGGCGGCACGAAGCCTGTATCGGTGGTGATCGCCAGGCGCCAGATGTAGCTGACCTGATCCTGCACGTTCTTGAATGGAAACCCACGATCCGGAGCGAACTGCACAATCGCAGTTTGGTTCGGCACTAGCGACACCGTCACGCGACGGCCTTCGAGGTTCAGATCGACAGTCGTGGGTAATGGACCAGCGCTCAGCATCAACTGAAGACGACGTTCCGGCAGGTTTGTGCGGACGAGGAGCTCCGCGCGCGACTGGCCGCGAGTCCAGAAGCTCAGGCCATCGGCCTCGCGAAGCCATGAATTCTTGTCGAGGTACATCAACCCAAATCCCGGGTGGCCTGGCTTGGCTCCGAATCCGCGTACCATCAGGTCTCGCTCGGTCGTGACCGGCAGGTCGTTGTAATTGGTCAGCTCGACGGGCAGCAAGCGGAGCGGGCCGCTGAAGGCGCGATCGCCTGGCCGCATCGATGTGTCGAATGGACTCAACACGAGAGGCGCCATGAACAATCCGCCCACCAGCCACGGGACCAGCGACGCCGCGATTGACCGAATGGGCGGGAGCAGAAATACGGCCACGCCGTACACGCCCATGAAGTAGCGATTGCCGACCGAGCCTCCACCGCCCATGAATGTGTAGGGCAGCGTGATGAGGAAGACGATCATTTGCGCCGCGATACCCGCGAGCACGAACCACTGCCACGTGTGTCGCTGCTGTCCCGCAGTGAGAAGGGCGACAACGGCAAACACAAACGGGAAGAAGTAGGCCACCATCCCGCCATAGCGGCCGATCCAGAAGTAGCCGAGATTCGCCCGCAGATTGCTCCACAACATCTGCGGATCAAACCAGACGTTTGTGAGCGCTTTGCTCGTTTCCCGTGGCTCGCACACATCGAGCCCCGCGGCAGGAGTCTCAAGCGGAAACGCGTTGTGACACGTCCGCCTGTCGAAGCCGCCCTGGTAGTTCCACTCCCCGCTGATGGCAAGGTTTGTCCCAAACCCAAGCCCCGCAGAAAGCGCAAACCCGGCGGCGACGATGGCGGCCCGTTTCCATTCCCTCTTCCACAGCCACCAGAGCCCCATCGGAAGGCCGAGCAACGCGTTTGTCAGTTTCGAGAACGTGAGGAGGCCAATGATCACCGCCGCCGCAACATCTGAGGCTGGGCCCCTGAGCCACGCGGTGCGAGCCGAAGACGGCGTCGGCGCCACGAACTTGTAGAGCCAGCAGAAGTACGCGAGCAGGCCGAGCGAGAAATTGAATAACTCCGGCGCGATCCACGCCCAGTAGACGGGCACAACTGTCGGAAACACAAAACCAGCCGCCAGCACCAGGCTGACGCCTGCGGCTGACCGCGCGCTGATGAACGCGTACGCACAGAAGAAGCCCAGTGCCAGTAATAGGCTGTTGAGGATGTAAAAGCCCTTGGTGCCAAAGACCGCGACAAAGGGCGCGGCGACCAAGGGATACACAAACGACTTGCCGTAGAAGAGGCGGCTCTGGTCCGAATCAGGCTGGCCATTCAACGTGAGCCCGCGCTTCAGAAAGACGCCGCTCGGCCCGCCAGGAAATTCGCGCCGGGTCCGCGCGAGGTCTTCGTGACGGTACTCGAGGTCGAAGTCGCGCGCGAGGCTGTGCCCCATCAGGTAGTAGGTGGCCTCGTCGCTTTGAAAACCAGGCGCAGCGGTCGGGTCTGCGTTGGTGCGCCTGACGCCAACGGGATCCATCCACAGCGCGATACCGGCAAGGACGATAAATACCGCCGCCGCCGAGACCCAGCCGGCGCGCCAGCGCGCGTCAGCCGTTGCCGGCATCACGCGCGGGCCTTCCCTGTCAGAAATCCGAGATCCATTTCCTCGGCCACCCGCCGGTGCCGCGGCCGCGACTCCTGATGCAGCACGCTGTAGAGCTGCTCCATCTTCCGGACAAAGGCCGTGATGTCATATGACTCTGCCGTCTTGCGCGCTGCTGTTCCAAGGCGCTGTCTCTCGGCTGGCGAATCCACCAGCCGGATGATGCGGTCGGCGAGCGCCCGGGCATCCCGCCGCGGGACAATGAGCGCATCTTCGTCGGGCGTCAGCACCTCCATCAATCCATCGGCATCGGTGGCGACGATGGCGCGTGAGGCGGCGAGGGCTTCGAACACGGTGAGGGGGGTGCCTTCCCACAGCGACGGGAAGACCGAGACGTCAAACGCCGCGAGCGCGCTGCGCACATCTTTCACAAACCCGCCGAAGACAAAACGGTCCCCGAGGTTGAGTGCGGCGGCCTGGGCTTCCAGACTCGCCAGCAGCGGCCCTTCCCCGAACAGGAAGAACCGCGCGTTCGGCCGGGCATCCACAACCAGCCGCGCGGCCTCGACCAGGTACTGATTGCCCTTGGAGTCGTGAAGCCGAGTGACCGTCCCCATCACCACGTCGTCCTGCCCCACGCCGAGCGCGGCGCGCGCCGCCGCCCGCTCGCCGGCGGTCACGGCCTGACCAAACTCATCGAGTGGCGCGCCAAGATACACGACCTTGGTTCTCTGGGGCCGCACCAGGCGTGCCCCGGTGACAAACTCTGCCGTGCTCTTTGAGACGGCGAGCGCCACGTCGGTGTACGGCTCCAGCGTCCAGTCCGCCACTTTCTGAAACCACGGAGTGCTGGTGAGGTTCGCATGTTCGTGCAGCACCACGGGAATGCCGCGCATCGCCGCGGCGAGGCGCCCAAATGTGGTGGCGCCATAACCGTGCAGATGCAGGATGTCGATGTGTTTTGCGTCGATGATGCGCAGCAGTGCGAACAGGGTGCGGGGATCGAACTTGCCTCGCTCCAGATAGGTGATGTCAATGCCCAGCGAGTCCAACGTCTCTTCAGACAAATCGCGTTTGCGCAGGCTGACGAGCGAGACCTTAAACCGTGACGCATCAAACCTGGGGATCATCCACGCGAACAGGCGCTTGACGCCGTGCATTCGCGACCCCTCCCAGCCCAGGTGGTCACAGACTTGGAGGATATTTAGCGGGCGCTCGGTTGGCATGAAGGGGACGTTCGCAGGACCGGCGTCATTTTAGCGCCCATGTAGAATCTGCTGCAATGATCTCCAGGGCCGCGCAGTTGGCATTCCGAGTGCTCCTCGCCAGTGGCCTGATGTGGCTGGCCACGAGGAATGCCTCGTGGACCGATATCGCCGGTGCGGTGAAAGCGGGTTCGTTGTCATGGTTCGGCGTGTGCCTCGGGCTTGTGGTGATCGACCGCGCGCTGATGGCCTGGCGGTGGATGGCACTCCTGCGCGCCGTGGAAACTCCGCCCTGCGTCCCCCGGCACCAGATAGTCAGAATTTTCTTCGTGAGCACTTTTGTCGGGACATTCTTACCTGGCGGTATTGGCGGAGATGCGGTCCGCGCCCTCAGCTTGTCGCGACTGGGTGCGCCGACCCAACTGGCCGTGGGATCGGTCGCGGTGGACCGCCTCCTGGGTACCGTCTCCGTTCTGCTGATGGCCGCCGGCGGCTCGATCCTCGTGGGGCGGCTCATCGACGGCCGCCTCCTCGCGGTCTCCATCGTCATTGCGATTCTTGGCGTGGCCGGCACAATCCTGTTGCTGTTCGATTCAAGGATTCTGGCCGGTCTCGTGCGTTGGGCCGGGCGCAGATTCCCGAGAGTAGAACGGCTCGCGCAGAAGTTTCTGACCGCGATTCGCCAGTATGGCGGTCATCGGGGCGTACTCATCGGGGTGCTGCTCGCCTCGATCGGCGTTCAAGCGCTGCGATCGGCACAGGCGTGGTGCCTGGGGCTCGCCATAGGCCTGACCTTGGGCGGCGGGTGGTATTTCGCCCTCATTCCCTTCGGAGTGCTGGCCTTCCTGCTGCCCCTCTCGGTGTCTGGCCTGGGCGCCGGCGTGGCCTCGTTCGTTCCGTTATTCGCCCTTGCCGGATTGCCGAGGGAAGAGGCCTTCGCGCTCGGGTTGCTCTTCTGGTTCCTCGGCGTGCTTGGTAATCTGCCGGGCGGGATTTTGATGGTCCTTGGCTCAAATTCCTCTCGATCCGGCTTGGCGTCCAGCTTGCATAAGTAGTGACGCGGCGGCCCTATCGGCGGACCGATTCACGTCCGATACGGCCTTCAGTCTGTGCTTTTTGCAAGAGGGCCCCATATGCCGATCACGTTTTTCGCCCGCCGCTCCACATACCTGTCAACTGCGGCGCTGCTGCTCGTCGTTGCCGCCGGTTGCGAGCAGAGCAAAACCGCCAATCCGCTCAGTCCCCAAATTGCCGGGCCGCTGGCGAACGTGGACATCACCGTGCCCAAGGCCCTGGAACCCGGGACCGGCTGGAAGATCGAAGATAAGAACCAACCCATCACACTGCTGATTGAAAACCCGTCGAGCAGCAGCCCACGCCCGTTCACTTTGCGTGTGGAGGTGGCGACCGATGCCACGTTCGCCAACGCCGTCTTCACGGCCAACAACATCGGACCTGGCCCGAACGGGCGCACCGCCGTGCGCCTGCCCGACAAACTCGCGCCCGGACGCAGTTACCTCTGGCGCGCCCGGGCCGAGGATGGCGCCAACAACAGCGAATGGTCGGCTGCGGCGCAGTTCGACGTCCTGATGCCCATCTTCATCGGCACGCCTGTGGCGAAGTCTCCGGTGGGCAACGTTCGAGTCGAGTCTCGCACGCCCACACTGGTCGCCGCCAATGCGGTCACCACGGGGCCGCACGGCGCGCTCTTCTATTTCTTCCAGATTTCTGGCACAGACACGTTCGGAGGTCAGGCAGCAAGCGCCGAGGCCCCCGTGAACCCCGGAGGTGAGACGTCACTCGCCATCCCGTCGGCCCTTCCCTACGACACAACGGTCTACTGGCGCGTCCGAATCACCGATGGTCTGAATGTGGGCGCCTGGTCCAAGACAGAGGTCTTCCGGACGCCCGTCGCACCCGTGGTGGTGCCGCCTCCCCCGCCGCCAGGTGGCGGCAGTGGTGGTGGCGGTGGCGGCACGGGCGGATCCTGCGCCGGTAACAACGGCGACGCCATCGTGCAGTGCATCGCGGCCAAGTACCCGCAGTATCTGGTCCCTGTGGGTTCGCTCGGGCAACGTCAGAGCAACATGATGTTCCTGCGCGACCGGATCATCGAAGCTGGCCGCTGTGGCGGCCTGGACCTCGCCTGGAACCTCAAGCGCGGCGGCCCCGAGATCAGCATCGACTTCCTGGTGCACATGGACAACGGTACGCTCCGGGGTATCGATATCGCCTTTGACTACGACAACATCAGCACGCCGTTGAAGCTCTACTGGGGCGAAGGAACGTTCCCCTACTACGGCGGCTACCCGCAGTTCAGTTGTTCAGGCGTGTAGCGCCACGGACCATCGGTACAAAAAGAAAGGGGCAGGCGCCGCAAGCGCCTGCCCCTTTTGTCTTGAGTCCCTGCGGCTTAGAACTTGATCCGGACGCCGCCGCCGATCTGGAATCCACCAACATCCAGCTTGGTGGTCGAGGTCAGGTTGACCTTCGCTGCCGAATACCGCGCGAAGGCGCCGACGCCAATGTTCTTCGTAATGAGGTACCGCCCGTCCACGCCGGCCATCACGCCCCACACGGACTTGTCGACGGTCTCGAGGTCCACTGTGACGGTCGGGCTGCTGCCTTCGACCACGGAGGCGCCCACCACCGTCTCGTGCTGCACGGCCGCGACGGTCGGGCCCAGCATCGCCATGACTTCAAACTTCTCGGTGACCGGAATCATCCAGCCGATCAGGACGCTGGTCCACAACTCCGAATGTTTCATGCCGGCCACGCTGCCGCTCACAGACCGAGCCTGGTCGTAAAACGCGGGGTGGGGAATCACCGCGGTGGTGAGCCCATCGCTGTCCGCCTTGCGGCCCGAGACGCTGAGCGCCACGGCCATGTTGCTCCACACACGAATGCCGCCGGTCACGTCCCAGATGGCCGAGCCTTTGATTTCGCGGGTGGTGTCTATCGTTGCTGTTTCGTCATACAACGGGAATGAGAGCGTGGTTGCGACATCCTTCTTTCCAGTCTGGACGCCTCCACTCACGTTCAAGAACACCCGATCGGTCCACTGGAGCATCTGGGCGTGGGCGTCGGCCCCTCCCAGGAGCATGGCGCTGAAAACAGTTCCTACCACTACTCTCTTCATCATTTCGGTCCTTTAATCGAGTCTCACTGGGCCCGATGGCCTGGCACTGCGCCGCATCCGCATTCAATTTCACTTAGGCGCTGACTGGGATATCATACAACGCACGTCCATGGTAATGGCTGGTGCGTGAGCCCAGCAACGGAAAAACTCGTTGGAGAAACTCTCAGCATGCGTACGACTTCTGCATTCGCCCTCGTGTCCGGCACCCTCATCCTGGCGGTGGCTGTGGCCTGCAGCCAGCCCGGCACCCAGTCGATTCCATCACCGACCGCACCGGCCTCTGATGATCTGGGCCCGGGCGGATCCACGCTGAAGGTTCCGGCACCAACACTGCAGTCACCTGCCAACAACCAGCAGGTGACCACGACGACGAACATTTCGCTCGTCTCCACCAACGTGTCCGGCACCAACATCTCGTTCCCGGTCACCCTCGAGTATGAAGTGCGACTGCTCGGCAGCAACCCTGCCGGGACGCTGATCGCCAATCCGAAGGTTCCGCAGTCGAGCGGCGCCACCACAACCTGGGTGCTGCCCAACCAGCTCGATACCAGTGCCCTGTATACCTGGCGCGTCCGCGCCACCTATAGCGGTGCGTTCGGCCCCTGGTCCTCAACCTTCACGTTCAAGGCGCCGGACATTCCACCCTCCTACATCCGAGGCAATGAGATCTTCGACTCATTGACCGATGGTAAGACCGTCGGCACGGTGTTTGGCAACGTGCAGTGGCTGCCGGGCGTTGGTGTCAAGCTGCTTGATCAGACCAGCCGCATCACCTACACGCTGCCCACCACGTTGACTGAAGGCACCTTCTCAATGATGGTCAAGGGTGTTGATGAGTCCAACCCCGGCGACAAGTCGAAGATCATGTCGATGCAGGAAAATGGTGGTGACATTACGTCCAACGACTACCGCATGACCGCGGAACTCCGTGGCCGTGCCTACGTCACGCCAGGTGCCGTTCAGGCCCGCATCATCACCGGCGATGCCGGGGACGAAGAGCACATTCACGACACGCCGCGCATTGTGGTCGACTTCAACGACGAAGAGTGGTACCTGTGGCGCTGCACCTGGCGCAATGACCTCTTCACCCTGGAAGTCAGGCGCGGTGGGCCCAACGGCCAGGTCATGTACAGCGCCACGCGGGGCACGAGTACGCGCGCCTATCGCCCCATCCCGCACGTCATTCACATCGGCGCTCCCGTCGGACGCGCCGGTGCCATCGACGCGACCGCCGCGGGCATGATCGCGAAGAACCTCTGGGTATCGCCACTGCAGACGCGGCCGCAGTTCCCGTTCCCGGACGTGCTGGCAAGCCCTTCCGCCCGCCGCTAGTTCGATCGTTTTTGTGACGCACGAAGGGCGGCCACCTCGGCCGCCCTTCGTGTGTCCGGGCCCTTCTCTTGACTCACTTCTCCGTTGGTGGAACGATCTCCTCGCCCATGATTCGAACCGTCAACCGCGGCCTGGTCTTCATGGTCGCCGTTGGCGTGCTCCTGTCCTCGTGGGCGATGCTCCCCTCGTTCATCGACCTGCCTCTCTATTTCCTGATTGCGGCGATCTTCACCTTGCCGGGCTGGTGGCTGGCCCGTTGGGTTGCCGGTGACGACGCCGACGCGTTGAGCCGCGCCATTCTGGCGTTGCCGCTGGGGTACGTCGCCGGCGCCGTGACCTGCGCGGCGCTGCGACTGGTGGGTGTCTCGTCCCCCTTCGCCGTGCTGGCGGCCATCACCGGCCTCGCCCTGGTGCTGACTATGGGCCTTCCGGCGGCCGCAACCTGGCGTCATCGCGCTCGTCCGGCTGGACGCGCCCGATCGCCTCGCCCTCGCCGTGTTGTGGCTGCTGACGCTCGGAGTGGTGGGGCCAGTGTTTGCACTGGTCGGGAACACAACGCCCCTGGGCCTGGCGTATCGTGCGTACTTCAACGCAGATCTCTTCGTCCACATGACGGTGGTCGCTGAATTCGCCAAGGGCACGGTGCCACTGGCCAATCCCTTCTCACCGCTCGAAGCATTCCCCTACTACTGGACCTACTTCACACTGCCTGGGGTCTTTTCGCAGCTGAGGCCGGTACTGCCCGTGGACCCGGCCATCATGCTTACGGATACGGCGATGGCGCTGGTGTTCATCAGCGTCGGCTTCCTGGCCGTCCGCAATTTCGGCGCGTCCGCGCTGGCCACTGCGATCTCGTGGTCCACGATTCTGCTCGCCTCGAGCTTCGAGGGTGCGTATTTCTTGTGGGATCAAATCGCGACCGGCAGGCCCATCGCCGAATTCCGTACATGGAACATCGACGCCGTCACGCGGTGGGTCTGGAATCTGCCGGGCGTGGATGGGTTCCAGCGCGCGATGTGGTGGACCCCCCAGCACCTGATGGCGCTGACCCTGGTGTTCATCCTGCTGCTCGTCGTCGCCCGCGCCCGACGAGCCAATACGCTGGCCCCCTCGATTCTCGAGGGGCTGCTGCTGGGCGCGATGCTCGCGATCAGCAGCTTTAATGGAACGCTCCTCGTGGGGTCGTACGCCGTCGCGCAGGTGGCGATCCTGGCTGCCGAGCGTGGCCGCGGGTTCGGCGCCTGGTTTGTCTCGCGCTCGGTAGCCGCAGTCATGGTGTTGCTCTTGCTTGGCCTCACGCTCGGTCTTGGCATGGTGCAATCCACGCCGAATGCGTTTCTTGTTGGATGGAACCGTTTCTTCCTGCGCGGGCCGTGGACCTTTGTGCTGCTCAGCTTTGGCCCGGCGTTGTTTCTTGCGCCGCTTGGCCTGCGCGCGGCGTTTCGCGCATCGAGCCGGCTGGTCATCACGCTGGCGTCGATCCTCGCGGTCATCACGGTCGTCTTTCTCTTTGTCGATCTTCGCGGCCACGAAAACACGCAGGTGACCTTCCGCACCGGTCACCTGATGTATCTGTGCCTGGGGATTCTGCTCGCATTCGCCATCGACAACTGGCGCGCTGCAGGCGGGGTGCGATCGATCGCGCTCTCAGCGCTGCTGCTGCTCGGAGCGATCGTGGCGCTGCCGACGGTGGCGCTCGACTGGTACAACGCTCGGGATATTTCGAACATCGAGAACAGTCCGGGCAACTTCCCCTGGACCGTTCACATCAGTCCAGACGATGACGCTGCGGCGCAGTACATTCACGCCGTTCTGCCTCCGACGGCCACCGTGCAGACCGACGCGCTGCCGCGCGATCGCAATACCTGGGCTTTTGTCACGGCGTTTGCCCGACGACGGATGGCGGTGGGCAACGGGCTGTTCACACTGAATCCCCTGCGATACCAACCCGCGATGGCGCGCGTGCATGAAGCGTATCAGAGCCCGTCAGCGGAGGTCGCTCACACCGCGTTTGTCGAGCTGGGCGTGGACTATTTTTACGTGGGTGACGTGGAGCGGAAGGTCAACGGTGCGTCGGTGCAGAAATTTGCGCTGCACCCGAGTCTGTTCCAGCCGGTCTACTGGCGCGGCAGCGTCGAAGTATTCAAAGTCGTCAAATAGCCACGCGGCCGGACGTCACGCGCGCTTGCGCGCGATGACGAGGGTCTGGCCGATCCAATACGGCACATGAAGACCGGCGGCGCCCACGCCCGAGGTGAGCTTGCCGGCCAGCCGCGCCACGGGCCCGGCCACAGGCTCTCCCCGTTTGATGACATAGCCCAGTTCCAGCCACTGGATGTGCGGCTTCATCCGGACCACCTGAAAGCCAACCCGCTGCAGCATCTGCCCGAGCGTCTGCCGGGTGAAGTAGTACAGATGCGTGCTCAGCAGCATCAGCCAGTGACGCCCCATGCGTCGCGCGAGCCAACTGCCAATATCCGGTACGTTCACGATGAGCAGGCCGCCGGGTTTGAGCACCCTCTGGCACTCCCCGAGAAAGCCCTGGGGATCGTGGGTATGCTCCAGCACGTCCCACACCGTCACCACATCAAACGTCGCGTCGGCGTAGTGCTGTTCGAACAACGTGCCGGGCTGAATGTCGATGCCGTATGTGCGTTTGCCCCAGGCGCCGAGCCAGGTGTTGGGCTCACACCCCGACACCGTCCAGCCGCGCACCTTCGCGACATGGAGGAATGAGCCGGCGGCTGTGCCAACGTCCAGCATGTGCCCCCGGTGGGGCGCGAGCCGTTCGATCATGTTGAGCGCTTTGGCGAAGGTCCGTTCGCGGGCCGGCGCCTGCGAGACAAATGTCTCGTCCGTGCCGTCGCGGTAGCCGCCGAGAATCACGTCGGCGCGCAACCGGGGGTTCACGAACTGCAGTCCGCACGACCGGCACTCCACAAGGGGGTCGTGCAGCGCCTCATCGCTGGAACTCTTGAATCGGACCTCAAGCTCGATTTCGGTACGTTGCGTGGCGGGAAGTACCGTCGCCAGGTCCGTCCCGCCGCACAGGTTGCACGGAACCGATTCATACTGCCCGGTCGGGCCTTCAGTCGAACTCTGGCTATGCACGTCCGCTCTCCGCAACAAGACTCAGGCCCCGCCCTCGGGGCGCGTCGCCCCAGGCGCGGGCGACAGGCGCCGCACCACAATTTCCCACACGGCGCGGAAGCCCTCGAACACCGAGGTCCGTTTCACGCGTTTGGGGGAAATGGGGAAAAACCGAACCGGGATCTCAAGAACCTCTGGCCGGTCCCGCAAGAGCGAGGCCAGTAACTGGTGGTTCGCAAGTTTGAGGGCCGGATCGACATTCACTCCACGGAGGTACTTCGCCCGAACGGCCCTCGCACCTGAAAGTGTATCGCTGATGTAGCGGCCGAACAACACGAGGTAAAGCGCGCTCAGCAGATGGCTGCCGAGATGGCTGGCCGTCTTGAGCCACCAGTTGTGGCGGTACCGCAGCGCCATCGCCTCTTCAACATCCCTGATCGACAGCCGCCGGCTGCCCCACACAGCATCGAGCCGGACAAACGCGAGTTGCGAGGCCAGCGCAACAATGTCTTCTCCCCGATACATCCCGGACGACTCGAACAGGATCACGTATTCGAACTCCCCGCCCCGCAGGACATCGAGCACCTGGGACTGTGCGACGAACCGCACGGCGAACGGCAACGACGCCGCGAGCCCGGCATCCACCGCATGCGCGGTGTGCACCACCGTCACCCGGAGCGGCAGGTCGCCCATCCCGCCCCGGACCATCTCGAGCAGCGTCTGGAGCAGCTTGTTGGGGGAATCGGCGTCGTGCAGATACACAGCGACGGTGGGTTCGCGATCCGACCCAAGCAGCGACGCCACAAACGGTTTGAGCAGCTTCTCGGCATCGTGATGGCCAGTGACGCCATCCTCGTAGTTGCCAATGCGCACGAGCCTCGGGTCCTCGAGCGCTTCAACCGCACCAAGCGGCACATACGGCACGGGTGACTCACGGCCAGGATCGTTGAGCAGGTAGTGCGTGATCAGGCACGGGGTTGGCACTGTGGCCCGGCCCTTCTCACACAGGTAATACAGGGCCCGGTTGATGATGTCGACGGCGCTGGCGCCCGTGATTTCTGCGTCCTGATACAGATTGGTGATGAGGAGTTTGATCGCCGTGAGGTTTCCGGCAATGGCTGCGCTCAGGCCCGGCGTAAGATACGACGGAAACAGACTCGAGTGCTGGGTGCCCGGCGCGTAGATGATCAGGTCTGCGTCCTGCAATGCGGCCACCACCGCCGGATTCACGTGCACCGGCACCGATCGCCCTTCCAGAAACTGATCGCGCTCTGCGGGACTGAGTGCGGCCACGTGCGACTGCTCGGCAGGCTCAAGCGGCCGCCCGATTAGATAGATGTCGGCGATGCGGTTCTGGCGCTTCGCATCCACCACGTCCTCTTCGCTCGCGAGCAACCGTCCTGCAGTGTCCACCGCCACCAGGTAGGCGTTCGTACCATCGGTGACATTCTCCACCAGCCCCGCAGGCAGATTCAGCAGCGAGCAATAGTCGGCGACCGCGCGATTGAAGTTGTGTTCCGCTGCCAGGAACGCGCCAGCGAATACGAGGTTGCCCAGGCTGCAGTCGGAGAACTCGAACGGGCGCCCGGTGCGATCGAGTTCCCGCTCAAATGCCTCGAGGTAGCGCGACACCGCGACCGTCCAGGGCTGATCGCCTCGCTTGGCCGCAGCCATTGCGGCGCGCGCCTCCTGCGCATCGCAGCCTACGGGGAGCCGGCCATCGAGCAGCGCCACAAGCTCTGCGGGGGCCGTTGAGAGCTCCGTGGCCAGCCGCGAGGCGTTTTTCCGGAAGTCTGATGGCCCGAGGCTATCGCCCAGAAATCGGCGCACCTCCCCCGTGGACGCCCCATCGTCATACCCGTTGATCGCCACGGTGAGGTCGATGGCCTGATGATGGGTCAGCTGACGCGCCAGGGCACCCGACCCTCGACCACCCGAGAACAGGACCACCCTCAAACGGGACCGGCGACGAAACACACTTGGGCGGATGAGCGTCATGCAGTCAACGCGTTGCCATGTTACCCGAGTTGCCCGGCCCTCCACCGCGGTTTATGATTGAAGGGTCCCATGTCCACCGAGACGTTTCGCCTTCGCTACCTCGCCAAGTCTGTCGCCGGCGTGCCGCGCGACCTGATACAGACGGCCGTGGCGCAGGTGCGTGCCATCAAGCCCACGGTCTTCATCTACAACTGCACCTGGGTGTGTGATGCCCAGTGTGAGATGTGCAACAACTGGAAATGGGGCAACCGCAAGGAAGACATGACGCTCGCGCAGATGGACGGCGTCATGGACAGCCCGTTCTGGAGCGACGTCGAAAACCTGAACATCTCGGGCGGCGAGCCGACGACGCGTAACGACCTGCCGGAACTGGTGGAGATGTTTCACCGCCGGCTCCCCCGCATGCGGAAGGTGGGCATCAACACCACCGGGCTGACGCCGCAACGCGCCATTCCGATGCTCACGCGCATCGTGGACTTCTGCGGTGAAAAGAACCTGCTGGTCAGCATCCGCGTGTCCATCGACGGCGTCGGCGACATGCACGACCAGGTTCGCAACGTGAAGCGCGGATTCGACAAGGCCAACAAGACCATCGAGGCCATGCAGGCGCTCGCCGCGCGTTCGCCGCACTTTCAGTTCGGCATCGCTTCCACCATCTTCGCGCAGAATCTCGACGACGCGAGGAACATCCGGGAGTGGGCGCGTTCGAAGAATCTCGACATCGTGTTCAACATGCTGCGGTTCACCGACAACATGCTGCACAACGCGGAACTCGAAACCAAGATCGGGTTCGGGTCGCGCGAAGAAGAGTTCATGCGCGAATTCTTCCTGGATCAGGTGGCGGGCGAGTCAATTCTGAGCGGCCAGTCGTTCATGTACCTGCATTACGCCGACATGATTGCGAACGGCTACCACCGCACCATGCCGTGCCCGTTCCAGCGCCAGGGGCTGCTGCTTAATCCGAACGGCGAGTTGTTCTATTGCGAGAACTCCCAGAAACTGGGCAACGTGCTCGACACGCCGGCCGGCGACTTGTACTTCGGCGCGAGCCAGCTCGAAGGACGCGAGACACTCAAGCGTGAGACATGCCCCACGTGCCTGAGCCCCTGTCAGGTCAACGTCGGCGCCATGAAACAGGTGGTGCCGTACGTGAAGTTCCTGCGGCGGGCGTACAAGGTCAAACACGACCCGTCCCGTCATCTGAAAACACTTCCCGATCCCGTGCGATGATGAGCACGCTCGGATCTCCGGCACATGCCGGCCAACAGTCACAGTACGCCTTGTCGGAGGATGAGTAATGAGAGTGCAGAAATTCCTGATGGTGGCCATCGTGGCGAGTGTCGGCGCGATGGTCGCCTGCAGCGGCGAGAGCGGCCCCCGTTCGGTCACCCTGGGTGACTCCCCCACGGCGCCGGGGTCGGCACAGTTGACCGCGCCGACCCCCGAGTCGCCCGTCAACGACGCGCAGATTGACACCGTGCGCCCGACACTGACGGTACGCAACGGCTCGTCGAGCAGCAACGGCGCAAAGACATACGAGTTCCAGATCTCAGACCGCACCGATTTCCTTACCACGCTCGCAGCGCGGTCGGGTGTGGCCGAGAGCGCGCTCGGGACCACCAGCTACACCGCCGAAGCAGACCTGGCGCCCTCCACGCGTATGTATTGGCGCGCACGCATGAGCCAGGGCGGCGCCACATCGGCATGGTCGGCCACCGCCCAGTTCAGGACGAAGGTGGCGGGCTTCAACCGCCCTGGCGAACTCTACGATCCGCTGACCGGCGGCGAGACCATTGGCACTCGCATCGGCGCCACCACGTTCCTGGGCACACGCGGTCTCCGCGTGGACGATGTCACGTCGTTTGTCCGCTATCAACTGGCGCTCACGCTGACGTCGGGTGAAATCTCTGTGGAAGTCGAAGGCCTGGCGCCGAACAAGCCGAGCGAGAAGGCCCGCATCTTCTCCATGATGGACGGCACAGGCCGGCTGTTCGACAGCAAGTACCTGTTCAACGTGCAGTACCGCGGCATCCCCGGCAACCCTGACAACGCCATTTCGTACAAAGTGCTGATGGGCGATTCTTCCCTCAAATATGAGCCCGACTTCGGGGCTCGTGCCGCAGGCGTTCGTTCACTCAATCCCAATACGACGTACCTGTGGACCGCGACGTGGGGCTCCACGTTCCGGCTGACGGTGCGCGAAGGCGGCGCGACAGGCCCAATCATCTACGACCGGTCTGAGGCCACGCAGGGAACCTACAACCCGTTCCCCCATACGGTTTACCTCGGGGCGAACGACTCGAACATCGAGTCGGGCTCGTTTGCCGGCGCCATCTACCGCAACCTCTGGGTGGGCAGCGGCCCCAGGCCGGCGTCGTTGGGCTCGGCACTGTCGAGGCGCTGAGGCTTCCCGGCAGCTGGTGACGCGCGTTCTTTTGGTTCCGGCGGCAGGACTGGGCACCCGACTGGGCTCAGTCCTGCCGAAGGTCCTGACCCCCGTGGCGGGCCGCGCCATGATCGACCACATTCTCGAACGCTACCGGCACGTGGCCGGCGCCGCGGTCATCGTGGTGCACCCTGACAGCCACGCTGCCGTCGCACACCACCTGCAGGGTGACGTGACGCCCTTGGCGTTTACCGAACAGGCCGCGCCGACCGGGATGCTCGACGCCATCCTCGAAGCGCGAACAGCGGTACTGAAGTGGAATCCGGCGCGCGTCTGGATTACCTGGTGCGACCAAGTTGGCATTTCAGCCGATACGGTGACTCGGTTGGCGGCGATTGAAGCGGCATCGCCGGACCTCGCTGCCATCATGCCCGTGGTCACGCAGCCTGTGCCCTACATCCACTTCGAGCGCGACGCAGACGGCCGCCTGGTGGCCGTCCGGCAGCGCCGCGAAGGCGACACCATGCCAGGGACGGGCACAAGTGACTCCGGTCTCTTCTCTCTCTCGCGTGAGGCATTCGAGAATCTGCTTCCTGAATACGCGCGTGCCGCCGAGCGTGGCGCGGCAACCGGCGAGCGCAACTTCCTCCCCTTTCTTCCCTGGCTTGCGGCGCGAACCACGGTGACGACGTTCGAGATTGCGGCCGAAGAGGCACAAGGCATCAATACGCCTGAGGACCTTGCCGCCGTGGAGTCGAGGCTTCGGCCGGCGTCCGGGGGCGCGCCATGACGCCGAACCCGCGCGTCTCTGTGGTGATTCCTGCGTACAACGAGGACCGATTCATCGGACAACTCCTGGCGCAGATTCAGTCAGTGGACCTGTCGGCACTGGGGGTGACGCTCGAACTCATCGTGGTGGATGACGGCTCGAAGGACCGTACCGCCGAGGTCGTGTCCGCGATTCCAGGCGTCACGCTCCTGCGCAAGGCGAACGGCGGCAAAGGCAGTGCGGTTCGCGCCGGCATTGGGGCGGCCACCGGCGACTACGTCCTGATCCAGGACGCGGATCTTGAATACGACCCGCGCGACTACGTCCCGATGTTCACCGCGGCCTTCCGTGGGGGCGCGACCGTCGTGTACGGCAGCCGCTACATCGCGCATCGCGGCCCCTATCCCCAGCAGGGCCTGACGGCCTATCTCGGCGGCACCAGTCTCAGCCTGGTCTGCTGGGCATTCACAGGACGATATCTGACGGACACCGTCACGGCGCTCAAGCTCTTCCCGAGGGCACTGCTCAACGAACTGGCGCTCGTCACCTCAGGCTTCGAACTCGACCACGAGATCAGCGCCAAGGTCCTGGCGCGCGGCCACGCCATCGTGGAGGTGCCGATACGGTACTACCCGCGCAGTCGCGCCGATGGCAAGAAGATCGGCATGCGCGACTGGTTCATCGCCGTGCGCACGTTCGCGCGCTGGCGACGGGGGTAGACTCGGGCTTGAGGAACAGCCCGAGCTACGTTCCAGCCCGAGAAGACGCCTTACTTCAGGATGCGGCCGCGGGCCCGCATGCGGTTGCGCTTGATCGTCGCGATGCCGCCATCACCCGCCAGGTCATCGTCGAACCCGCTGGCGCACAGCCACCATCTCTGGGTTTCGTACACGGCGGTGAGAGGAAAATTTCCGGTGGTTGTCCCGATCTTGCCGGTCGGGAAATAGCGATCCATGAACCAGGCATCATTGTCCACACGGGCTGAATCAGTCCCGGTGAACACGACCTGTTGCCCATTCATACGCCGGTCCAGGACCACGTAGTCACGGCGGTGGTTGATGAGGTCCTGCAGCTCATCGGCCCTGCCCTGTTTGCAGGGACCGTTCTCGCTGAAGTCCACCAGGCATCCAATCGGCGGAATGTCGGAGTGCCCGAACAGGTCCATCAGGAATCGGCGGCTGATCTCTTTCAACTCGGCGACCGAATCATGCACGCGGAACGGAGTGGCCTGGCCCACGACCTTGAACTCCCGGTTTTTGCGGTTCTCGGTCACCGTCAGCGTAACGACGACGTCCACGCCCTTCTGGATGCCTGACGCCATGCGAAACGTCGCGCGTGCTCCGTTGCCGATGATGGTGCCGACGTTTGCGGCCCAGGCATAGGACAGATCCGCAACCGGCGTCTCGGCATCCTGGACCACGGCGACGAGCGGAATATCCACGCCGGCTTCCCGCCGGCTCGTGGGCCCGGAGATCGACGCGATGATTGGCGGCGTCAACACTCCGCCGCCGGCCAATGGAATTGGAATCTGTCGCGGAGCGGTGGGACTCTGCCCACACCCGGCAGCGGCCACCATTACCGCCAACCCGGCGAGACGCCGACGCACCATGTCTAGAACCGCCGCCCCATCCCGATGCTGATCCGCCGCACATCGGTGACATGGTCAGGCGTGTTGATCCGCGTCAACCGTACGCCCAAATCCAGGTACCACTTGTCGCCGAACACCAGGCCGGCGCCGGCGCCATAGGCCAGATGGTTGCCCGGCCCGAGCAGGTCACGCCCGAGCGTCACGCCGTATTGGCTCACGCCGGTCGTAATATCCCGAGCGTTCAGGATGAACGTCGGACGGTATTCCACACGCCCCATACCCACGTCGGCCATGACGTACGGCCGCACACCCACCGTGGTTTCATGGATGTACCGCAGCCCGGCTGTCGCCACCCAGGCCGGCGCGTCAATGCTGCCGCTCGCCGGCTTCCCCTGCGTCTGCTGCAGATAGCTGGCGAAGGAGTTCACTTCATCCACGCGGCTTGAGGTGACCACGTCCCACATGCGTGTGGCACCCACAACCACCTGGACGTTTCTGCGCAACCGGATGCCAAACTCGCCCCCGGCGACCGGCGCGCCGTGATCAACCACCTGGATACCCGACAACGCGCCGAGGAACCATTTACTCGTCGTATCGGCCTGGCGCACGGTCGGCGCTGTCCTCTGAGCCGGCGCAGCCGCCGCCGGCACCGTCTGTGCCTGCGCGGCTCCGGCCAGCGCCAGCACGGTCATTCCCACAAGTCCTGCAACACACTTCATCGGATTTTTGTCCCTTTCAAACATCTCTTGTAGACCGGGGCGCCGACGTTCTGGCCGGGTCCGAATCTTCGATCACTTGCCGAACGACGTAGATCGGCTTGCCCTGCGACTCGTGGTAGGTGCGCGCCTGCAATTCCGCGAGCAGGCCGATCGTCAGCAACTGCACGCCGGTAAACACGAGCAATACGCCAAGCAGAAGGATGGGTCCATCGGCCGACCACCCTCGCGTCAGGCGCATGTAGCCGAGGAACGCGAGCAGAACGCCGCCGGCGATGCCCATGATCGACCCGAACAACCCGAAGATCTGCAGGGGCCTGGTGGAATAACTCAGCAGGAACTTCACCGTCACGAGATCGAGCACCACCCGGATCGTTCGCGAAATGCCGTACTTCGTCCGCCCAAACTGGCGCGCGCGGTGATTGACCACGTGCTCGGCAATGCGGACGCCCATCTCGCTGGCGAGTGCCGGCAGGAAACGGTGCATCTCGCCGTACAGCTTCAGGGGCTTGACCACCTCGGCCCGGAAGACCTTCAACGAACATCCGTAGTCGTTGAGCTTGACGCCGGTGGCCCACGAAATCAGCCGATTGGCGATCACGGACGGCAGGCGTCGGTTGATAAACGTGTCTTTGCGGTCCTTGCGCCAGCCGCAGACGATGTCGAATGCGCCGGCATCGCCCGGTGCCCCGCTGGTGCCCTTGCCTTCAATGCGCGCCACCATGGCCGGAATGTCCCTGGGGTCGTTCTGCAGATCGCCGTCGGCGGTCGCGATCAACCGCCCGCGCGCGTACGCAAACCCCGCGGCGAATGCGGCGGTCTGGCCGAAGTTGCGGCGGAACTGGATCACGCGCAGTCGCGGGTCGCCGGCCTGCAGGCGACGAAGTATCTCGAACGACCCGTCGGTACTGCCGTCATCGATCAGGATCACCTCGAACGAACGGCCCCAGGCGCCGAGCGTCTCGGTGAATTCTCGGCACAACGCCTCGAGGTTTTCGGCCTCGTTGTACACGGGGATGACGACCGACAGGTCCACGGCGTTCATATTATGCTGCCCGGCGGCGTCCCGAGCGCTGCCGCCATACGAGAACCATGGCCCCGGCGACCAGGCAGCCGGCCAGCATCCACCAGGCGAATGCGGCCATATTGTCTTTCACCAGTTGGGCCGCCGCTTCGCCGTACACCCGCGCCAGCCAGCCCTCGATGCCATATCTGAGGCCGCGGCCGATGACCACCGACAGGGCGAACACACCGGGACCGAGCCCCCCAACCCCCGCCAGGAGGAGGAAGACCTTGTAGGGCGCCGGGGGCGGCAACATCGCCACCACAACAATCGCCCACATCCCGTATCGCGCAAAAACCGCCCGAACCCTGGCGACTTTCTCGGGCTTGAAGCGCCGCGACAGGAAGGCCTCGCCACCCCGCCGGCCAAATTCGTAGATCACCATGGACCCGACCACCGAACCCATCGTGGTCATGAAGGCGTAGTAGGCCCATCGGTCCGGGTGCTCGATGGTCTGCCAGATGATGAGCACGTCGCTCGCGTTCGGCATCGAGATGAACGAACAATCCACCGCCGCGAGGATGAACATTCCCACGCCGCCGAAGCGTTCGACAATCGGCTCCAGCCAGGCGACAAACTGATCCATGTGGGTGGGGATTTGGGCGGGAAGCTACAATGACTCGCACACGTGCACGCCACTGCCGTTGACAACCTGACCAGTATAGCTGACGCCGCCCGGGCGCTGCGGATCACCCGGCTGGTGACGGTGTGTGCCGCCGTGGCGGGAGTCGCGGCCGCCCTCTACTACGCGCATCTCGACCTGACGCTCAGCCACTACGACGCACGCGGGCATCTGGTGGTGGCGCGACGCACGATCGACGGGCTCACGCCCGGCTGGCGGCAGATTGGCGCGGTCTGGCTGCCCCTGCCGCACCTGCTCAACGCCCTCCCCGTGCAGTGGGACTGGAGCTATCGCACGGGCTGGTCGGGCATCGCGCTGTCGGTGGGCTTTCTGTCCGCCGGGTTGGGCGCCCTTGCAGGCTGGCTATGGCGGGCCACCTCTTCGTGGGCCATTGCCATGGCCGTACCGCTGGTGATTCTCCTGAACCCGAACGTGCTCTACCTCCAGAGCACGCCCATGACCGAACCTCTGCTCTTCGGACTCTCGCTTGCCGCGCTCGTCTCCATGGACCGCTGGCTGCAGCGCCCTGAGCCAGAGCAAACGCTGCGCACCGGCACCGTACTCGCCGCACTGATGCTCACGCGTTACGAGGGATGGTTCATCACGACGGCCCTTGTTGCTGCGGCTTCAGTTGTGTCGATCCCGCGCGCCGCGCGTCTCGCGCTGTATCCCGCGGCTGCGGTCATCGCGTTCCTGTTGCTCAGTTGGGGAAGCACCGGCCAGTGGTTCGTGACGTCTGGATTTTTCGAGGCCAACAACCCGGCACTGGGCGATCTGGGTCGGGCGTTGAGTCAGGTAGCCGAGGGCGTCACCGAACTCGGCGGCCCGTGGTTGCAGTGGTTTGGCCTGGCCGGCGCGATCGCCTGCGTCGCGGCTGCCGGACAGGCGATCATGGCTCGATCGCGTGAGGGCATCGCGCGATCACTTCTGCCGCTCACATTGGCCGCGGCGGCTGCCCTGCCCGCGTACGCGTTCTTCAGCGGGCATCCGGTCCGCATTCGATACATGACCGCCCTGATTGTGGCCGTGCCGGTCATCGGCGCGTTCGCGCTCGCCCGGTTGCCCCAGCGGCTACACAGCCCGGCCGCCGCAGCTCTTCTCGCGTTCGCCCTCTGGATGACGCCCCCTCTGGACCAGTCGGCGCCGATGGTGCGCGAGGCACAACGCGAGCAGCCCACAAGCGAAGCGAGGCGGGCCGTGACGGCCGCGCTGACTCACGTCTGGGACGGCTCCCCCGTCATGGCCAGCATGGGTTCACTCGGCCACTACATGCAGCAGCTCGCCGCGCACGGTTTCGAACTTCGCGATTTTCTGCACGAGGGCAACGGGGACCTGTGGACGGCAGCGCTTGCCGCGCCGCGGCCTTACGTGAAATGGATGCTGATTGAAGAATCAGCCGAGGGTGGGGATACGCTGGCCGCACTCGCGCGCGTGAATCCCGCATTCCTCACGGGATTCACGCGCGCCGCCCACGGCGGAGGTGTGGTGCTCTATGTCAGAACCGAATCTGGAAGCCGACCGTGAAGTTCAGTCCGCTCAGGTCGATCTTCTCGGTCAGGAATCCTGAGTTGGCGCCCAGGTCTCCCGAGCCGAACTGATACCGGAACTCGGTGTTCAGCGCGTAAACGTCACCGCCCAGTGGCAGGCGCAGGCCGCCGAGCACCACAGGCGCCAGCGTCGTGCCGTTGGCGATATACCGATCGCGAAACACTGCGAAGTTGTCGTTGAAGTCCACGAACTCGCCAATTTCCGAATACCGCCACCGCAGCGCGCTGATGCCACCGCCCAGGTACGGCTGCGCTTTGCCGGCACGCCCAACAGGCAGGAACCGGACGATCGCGGACATTGGCACCACCTGCAGTCGCAGGTCCTGCTCAATTTCCCGGCCGTTGTTGTTGATGTAGTCGGTGTAGACGCTGGGCACCGTGCGGCGGTAGTACCCTCCGCCCAGCGCCAGTTCCACGCGGTCGTTGAAACTCATGGCCCACTCGCCGAAGACCTGGCCTCCGCGGAAGTCCTTGATGTCGAACGAGAGCGTATTCAGGTTTTCGACCAGGACGTCATCGATATCGCGCGCGTCAAGACTGCGTGGCGAAAAGATCCCCGCGCCAAACCCGATCGAGTGCACCACCTGCGCGGACGCCGTTGCCGCGGTCCCGAGCACAAGCGCCACCGCTGCCGCGCCCATTGCTGCCCTCTGCATCATCCGACTCATACGATTCTCCTTGAACGGGCGCGTTCGTCGCGCCTGACTACCCCAGCAGCAGGATTGATGCCAATCGCAGCCGGGGGATTCTAGGCCGACATTCTCGAACCGGACCGGACTGCTGTCCCCTCGTGAGTTCACCCCGTCTCGGCCAACCTGCGCCGGACGTCCCCAAGCACATCAACCAGTTCAGCATGAATCCGGCCGTTGGACGCCAGCAACTGCCCGCCGAAATTGTCGAAGGCGCCACCCGAAAAATCGGTCACGCGGCCCCCGGCTTCCTCAACCAGCAACGCCCCGGCCGCCACATCCCAGGCGTGCAGCGAATGCTCCCAGAACCCGTCGAAGCGCCCGGCCGCAACAAACGCCAGGTCGAGCGCGGCCGACCCCAGCCGCCGCACCGCCCGTGCACGACCGAGGAACTCCCCGAACACCGCCAACTGTTCGCCGCGCCGGTCGGCCGCCTGCGGCGGGAATCCAGTCACCAACAGCGAGTCAATCAACGACGACTCATGCGTTACCGACAGACGGCGGCCATTCAGCCGCGCGCCCATACCGCGTTCGGCGGTGAACAACTCGTCCAGCATCGGGACGTGAACCACGCCGACCTCGACGCGGCCGTCCACCTCGAGCGCAATCGAGACACAAAACAGCGGCAGGCCGTGCGCGAAATTGGTGGTGCCATCGATCGGGTCCACGATCCAGCGGTACGGTGACGCGCCGGTTGGGGCGGACTGTGCCGCTTCTTCCCCAAGCACAGTGTGCGCCGGAAAGTGCCGGGCCAGCCGCTCGCGAATGTCCTGCTCGACCGCGAGGTCGGCCTCGGTCACGAGATCGATGACGCCCTTCTTCTCGATCTTGAGGTCGCTGCGGAAGTAGTGACGCTGAAGGCGACCGGCAGCCAGGGCCGCCTCGACCGCGACCGCCAGGAACCGGGGATCGAGCGCCACCTACTGGAGGTTCTTGACCAGGCGCACGGACATCCCGCCCTCAGGCCGCCGCGCGATCGCCACGTCGTCCATGAAGTTGCGCATGAAAAAAATCCCGCGGCCGCTCGACTTCATCAGGTTCTCGGGGGCGAGCGGGTCATCGACCTCCTGGTAGTCGAACCCTTCTCCCTCGTCGAGCACTTCCACGGTGAACCGCGCGGGCTTGAGCCGTGGCGCCAGGGTGAACTCCACCGTGACGTGTTTGGCTCGATCCTCGCGGTTGCCATGTTTGACGGCGTTGATCACCGACTCGCGCACGGCCACACTGACCCAATGCGTGGTGTCCTCGTCCAACCCGGCGAGCAGGGACAGGCGATCACTGAGAATCTGAACGAGATCGAGCATCTCGAACGAACTGGGCAACTCCAGGCGGATGAGGTGTTGGTCGGTGGGCATCGTCAGGCGAGTAACATATTAAGCTGGCTGGTCTCGTCCGCCGTATCGGAAAATGCATCCCCTGACTGTCTCCCCCGTTCGTGCCGTGCGCGGCGACCTCGAAGTTCCCGGCGACAAGTCCATTTCCCACCGTTACGTGATGCTCTCGGCGCTGGCCCCGGGCCGGTCCGTGATCGAACACCTGTCCTCGGGTGCCGACGTGGCGGCTACTGTGGCCTGCATGCGTTCACTCGGGGCAAACCTGGAGTTTGAGGACCTGGACGTCCTCGCGGTCACCGGCGGGCACTGGACCCCGGCGGCCGGCCCTCTGGACGTGGTGAACTCCGGCACCACCATGCGGCTCCTGGCGGGCCTGCTGGCCGCCCACCCCTTCCGGTCCACCCTGACGGGTGACGAGTCCATCCAGCGCCGGCCCATGCGGCGGGTCATCGACCCGCTGACCGCGATGGGCGCGGTCATCACCTCCCAGGCCGGCCGGGCGCCTCTGGTGATCGAGGGGCGCGAGACGCTCACCGGGATCACCTGGACGCCCCCGGTGCCGAGCGCTCAGGTCAAAAGCGCCGTGCTGCTGGCAGGCCTGTTCGCGTCAGGGGTCACCACGGTCGTGGAAACAGCCGCCACCCGCGACCATACCGAACGGGCCCTGCCGCTCTTCGGCCTGGCGTGCGAGGTCGAAGGCCTGCGCGTTCGCGTGTCGGGAGGCCAGCGGGCCACGGCCGCCACCGCCCGCCTGCGCGTGCCCGGAGACCCCTCGTCGGCCGCCGTCTGGGCAGCGGCGGCTGCCTCGGTCCCTGGGTCACACGTGGTGATTCGGGGCGTGTCGCTCAACCCTCGCCGTATCGGGTTTCTCGACGTCCTGCGGCGCCTCGGAGCCGAGGTCTCAACCTCGCAGGATTCACTGGAGGGCGGCGAACCCGTGGGCTCAATCGACGTGAGGTACGGCGGCTGTGCCGACACGCGAATAGCCCCCGACGAGGTGCCAGGCATCATTGACGAACTCCCGGTCCTGGCTGCCTGCGCCGCCGCCGGTCGGCGTCTTGAGGTTTCTGGGGCCCAGGAACTCCGGGTCAAGGAAAGCGACAGGATCACGGCGCTTGTCACCGGGCTCCGCGCTCTTGGTGTGGACAGCCAGGAACAGCCCGATGGGTTCGTGATCGACGGACGCACCGCCCGGGCGTCCGGAGGGCGCGCCGACGCCGTGGGTGATCATCGCCTGGTCATGGCCTTCGCCCTCGTCGGTCTGGCCGCCAGCGGGCCCACGCACATCGACAGCGCCCAGAGCGTGGCGGTCTCCTATCCAACATTTGAGGCCGACCTCAGGCGGCTGGCGCGATGACGTTCGACAAGATCTACCTCGTCGGCTTCATGGCGACCGGCAAGAGCACCGTCGGACGCCACCTCGCCACACGCATGGGATGGCGGCTCGAAGACATCGACCATCTCATTGAGGTGCGCGAGAAACGAACGATCGCCGAGATCTTCGCCGCGCAGGGCGAGCCGTACTTCCGCGCAGTCGAGCGCGAGATCCTCGCCCTCCTTGGGCCGCTGCGCCATGTGGTGGTGGCCACCGGGGGCGGTACGTTCGCGGACCCGGCCAACCGCGCGGCGATCAACCTCGATGGAGTGTCGGTGTGGATCGATGTACCGCTCGCCGAACTCATCCCGCGCATTCCGCTCGATGGCCGCCGGCCGCTTGCGGCGGATCGCCCCCAGCTTGAGCGCCTGTACGCGGCGCGGACTGAAGGGGCCCGTCAGGCACATGTGCGCGTGACGGCGTCGAAGATGCGCCCGTCGGTGGTGGCCGATCGCATCATGGACGTCCTCAACAACACGCCCCTGACGATGGGCATGCCCTTTCAGGCTGATTGATGCGCACACTGATCCTCGCGGACATTCACTCGAACATCGAAGCGCTCGACGCCGTGTTGATGGCCACCGGCGGCCTTCGCATCGATCGCGCCGTCCTGCTCGGCGATCTCGTCGGGTACAACGGCGCGCCCGTGCAGGTGCTGCAGCGGCTGCGCACGCTGGCGCCCGTGATGACTGTGCGCGGCAATCACGACAAGGCGTGTGCGGGTCTTGAGAACATGGCGCTGTTCAACCCGCTGGCCCGCATGGCGATCGAGTGGACCCGGGAGCAGCTGTCACCGGCCGCGCTCACCAGTCTTGCCGAATTGCCGAAAGGCCCCCTCACGCTGAGCCCGTCGGTCGAGCTTTGCCACGGCGCGCCGTTCGACGAGGACTTCTACGTGCAGGATGCACTCGACGCGCGCCGCGCGATCGAGTCCGCGTCCACGCCGGTGTGCCTCAACGCCCATACACACGTGCCTGCGGTGTTTCGCACCCACGGCCTCTCCGTACGCGACCAGTCCCCCCTTGAAGACGGCGCGTTCATTGTGGCGTGGCCCGCCAAAGGACATCTGCTGGTCAACGTCGGCTCGGTAGGACAGCCCCGCGACGGGGACCCACGCGCGGCGTTTGGCGTGTTGGATGAAGGGGCGGGGACGGTGGAACTGCGTCGCGTGGAGTACGACGTCGTGGCGGCTCAGCAGCGCATCTTTGACGCGGGTCTTCCCCTCGCGCTCGCGAATCGGCTGGAAGTTGGAATGTAAGTTCACCCCTCGTGTGAATTTGCTTTTCGCTGGGCCCGTTCCTCACGGCGCTTGAGTTCCATGGCGAACGCGTCACGTGCCGCGCGCGATCCCAGCACCCAGCCGACCACCACTCCAAGCAGAAGTGTGGCGGGGATGAAGATGAAGTGCGTCGAAGGCATCGCGAACATCAGCGCGCGCCTCCCCCATCCTTCAACCGGCGCTGCACATCGGCCAGGTCCCGTTCGACCTGCGCCATCCGGCGCCAGATCGTGAAGACGTACCCAAGCAACGCCACCCAGACAAATCCATAGGCGTAAAAGACGAGCGGGGTGGCCGGCAACACTTCACGCGGCGCGGCCTCGCTCAGCGGAACAAACTCGTTCGCTGACGCCGGCGGCTGCGCCACGGGCGGCTGCTGGGCCAGCATTGGCGCGGTTAGACAAGCCATCAAGAAGAGGACGCAACACCCGAGCTTTTTCATCGACAATCTCCCATCGCCCAATCCATCAATCCCACAATGCAACCATCCCACAATCCGGCAATCCCAATGCCGCCATCAAGATTCAGCAATCAGCAATCCCGATCCTCAATCGCTCAATCCTCAGTCCTCAATCTCCGCATATGCCGCTTCAAGCGCCATCCGACTCTGCTCGAGGCGGAGCCTGGTCAACAGCAGCGCGACATACAGTAGGAGAAACGCGGCGGTGCACCAGTAGAACGGCACGCGCATCTCGGGAATCAACGACGCGACGACGTTGGTGTTGGGATGAATCGTGCGCCACACGTTGACCGACCAGTACACAAACGGGACGTTGGCCATGCCGAAGACGCCCACCGCGGCGGCCAACATCTCGGAACCGGCGCCGGCGAATCGTCGCAGCAGCAGATACGACACGAAGATCAGCCACAACACGAGCGCCGAGGTGAGGCGCGCATCCCACTGCCACCAGATGCCCCAGGCCTTCCGTGCCCAGATGGGCCCGGTCACAAGCACGATCAGGCCGAACACCACCACCAGTTCAGCGGCTGTCACGGCCACAGCATCCGCGCGTGGCGATCGTTTGGCGAGATAGACGGCGCTCGCCACGCCGCACACAAAGGCCGACAGGAACATGACCATCGCCGATGGCACATGGTAATAAAAAATGCGCTGAATCAAGCCCATCGTGGACTCGTAAGGCGCCGCGTCAATCATGAACGGCGCACGAAAGAACATCACGGCCGCCACGAACAACAGCACCGGAACCAGTTTCGACCGACTCTGCATTGAAGACGTCTCCTCCCTCTACTCGCCCATCACCGGCCCAAACACCCAGAGCGCCAGGGTGAGAAACACCGCGTCAAAGAATATCAGCATCGACAGCCACGCCTGCGCCACGGCCAGGTTCGGCTCGGCCGCAAAAATGGCGGCGGTGCCCCGCACGCCAGCAATCACGAGTGGAACGGTTATCGGATACAACAACACCGGCAGCAGCACATCCCGGGACTGGGCGCGAATGAGCATGGCGGCAAACAGCGTCCCCACGGCGGCAAAGCCCAGCGTCCCCGTGACGAGCAACCCCACAAGCAGCAGCGGGGCCCTGTCGATCGGTGCCTGGAACAGGAGCCCCACCACCGGCGTGACGACAGCTTCGACGACCAGCATCAGCAGCAACACACCGACCAGCTTGCCGACGTAAATTGCCGGACGCTCCACCGGTGACAGCAGCAACGCCTTCAGCGTGTCCGACTGCCGTTCACGTTCGAACGTCCGCCCCAGGGCGAGTGTTCCGGCAAACGCGATCGAGACCCAGAGGATGCCCGCGGCGGCATCCGTCAAGGCCACGCCCTCGACCACAAAGCTGAAGGAAAACACGAGCACCACCGACACGGCGAAAAACAGCGTGGTGTAGGCCAGTTCACGGCTGCGCGCTTCGATCACCAGGTCTTTGCGTGCGATGGTCCACACCGTGTGAAGGAACCCCATCAGACGCGCTCCGCCAATGTGCGCCGGTACCGCTCTCGCAGTGTGCCCACGCCGTCGGCCACCGGCCATGCGCGTCCTCGGTCGACACAAAGCGATCGATCCACCACGGCCTCGGCCGTATCAAAATCGTGTGTGGCCATGACGACGATGCGCCCGGCATCGCGAAGGGTGCGCAGGCTCTCGATCAGGACCTGCGCCGAATCATCATCAAGGCCGGTGAACGGCTCATCGAGCAGAACGAGCCGTGGTTCATGCAGAAGCGCACGCTCAAACGCCAGACGCTGCCGCAGTCCTCGTGAAAACGACCCGGCCCGATCATCGCCGCGGTCGGAGAGTCGCGCGCGAGCGAGCGCGTCGTTCACCCTGCTCTCGAGCCGGTCGAGTCCATACAGTCGCCCGAAGAACCGCAGGTTCTCGCGCGCAGTCAGGTCGCCATAGAGGTACAGGTCGTGCCCGAGGACGCCGATTTGCCCGCGAAGGGCATCGCCGGTGTCCGCCACGGTGTGCGTGCCATACCGGACACCGCCGCCGCTGGGCCTCAGGAGCGTGGAGAGGATGGAAATGAGCGTGGACTTGCCGGCGCCATTCGGCCCGAACAACCCAAGGATTTCGCCCTGCCGGGCCTGCAGTGTGACGTGCGCCAGGGCCCGCCGGCGACCGTAGTGCCGCGAGACGTCATCGACATGGACCGTGTCGAAGTCGACACTCACGATCGTTTCACACCCGGCGGCGGGCCGGAGCGGTCCACGCAGACCACAGACCCCAGGAGATGAAACTGATTCCCACAGCCAGCGCCACCCACATCGGCCACACCGGGCGATGCGGTAATCCGCTGAAATCGATCGTCAGCGTCTGCCCGGCCTGGATGGCAGGCCCACTCGCGCTGATGAACGGTTTGCCCTGGCTCGACATCGAGCCGCGCCCGGAAATTTGCGGTGATGCAATGTCGAGCGCGCCCTGCTGCTCAACAATGAGCGACAGTTGCTGGAGCGTGGCGGGCCACACCTGCTCGAGCGTGACGGTGGCGCCGCGATACGGCAATTCGTACGCGGCCTCCACCATGGTGGCGCCTGGCGCAAACGGCCCGGTGACGATGAGGCGCGGCCCGTTGGCCGACCCCTGCGGTGACGAGCCTTCCAGGATGGTGACGCCCCGCGCCCCTTGCGGCAATTCGAAGATCAGCGGCCCGCCGATGTCCACCGGTGTGCGTGCGCTGTTCAGGATCTCCATCAGGTAAAAGACGGTCAGCCCGTCCTCACCCAGTTCCACCACCACCCGTGACCCTGGGCCAAGCACCACGATGCCCTTGGTCGCGGGCGCAGACGCCAGGGTCTTGTCTTCCGCCGCGCGCGCCGTGTCGTCGGGATCCGTCGCGACCAACGCCACGCGCATGCCGCTGGAACCCATCACAAACGTCTGCGACTCAAGGCGCTCGCCATCCACCGTGGCCACCGCGGAGACCGAGGTGCCGCTGCGCAACCCCGACACCGTCGCTCGCCCGGTGGCATCGGTGTTCACCACGCGCTTCGCGCCGTCGATGGTGAACTCCACCGGCTGGTTCGGCACGTCCTTGTCGAACCCGCCGCGGATGACACGCACGGTGACGGTGCCCGCCGGCACGTCGGTGGCGGGAAGCGGCTGCCCCGACATCTCTTTGGGATTGGGCATCTGCACCTGGGCCGAGAGGCCCGCGACCGCGAGCATCACCATTACCAAATACAGGCCGCGGCCTTGAGACCCAGGCCGCGCTACGTTCCGTTTTTGTCCAACGAGACTCACGCGTTCACGCTCCCCAGTCGATCGCCGCACTGCTTGCAGAACTTGGCGTCCGGCTCATTTCGTGTCCCGCAGCGGCCACACGGCGTGGGCGCCGCCCGCCGCACTTTGCTGGGCGCCGCGACCGGCGTGGCCGGGACCCGATCCAACTGCTGCATCAGCAGCAGCGCTCGCGCCCTGAGCCGTTCCAGCATGTCGGTATAGTCGGCCTCGCTGACCTTCTTCATGCCGTAGTCGAAGTCGAGGTCCTTGATGGCGCGCAGCACCAGCGTCTTTTCCTGCTGGAGGAGCTCGCGCTGCCGTATGCCCAGCGGCTCCTCATCGCCGCCCCCCGACCAGAGGCCGAGCAGCGCCTTGTGCAGGGCATAGGCGGTGTAGCCGGTGGCAAGCGCCGCTGCGCTAATCAGCAGCAGCGCGACCGGGTGGGTATGCCGCGAGACGACCACCGCAACCGTCGCGGAGATCATCGACAAGAGCACGTAGAAGTGGCCGGCCGTGAACGGAGCCGACTGATCAGTCGAGGTCTCGGAGCTCATCGTTGAGCCTCTCCTGACGGATCTTTGCGTCGGCGTCGTCGGCGGGGGTGGTCACCACCGCAGGGTCGGTGTCCTGGGGCCGGCGCGCCCACTTGACCGCCACCCCTCCCACCACCATGACGCCGATCATCCCCACGGCGTACGGCAGGAACCAGGCCAGCCGATTAAAACCCTTGTCGATCGGCGCGGCCAGCACTTCCTGGCTGCCGTACTTCGACACGTAATAGTCGACGACATCATCGTAGGATTTGCCTGCCGCCACCAGCGAGGCAATTTCAGTGCGCATCGCATCCGCTGTGCCGCACGCACTCCGCCACGCGTTTGCGACCGCACGTGCCGCACATGCAGACAATTTCATCCCGGAGCTTCTTCTCGACAGGCGACCGTGGCACCAGCAACACCACCTGTGGATTGTCCACGTGTTGCGCGTGCGCCGGCGCACCAAGCCCGCCCACCAGCATCAGGGCGAGCATCGATGTGGTCACCGCGCCTTGCGGCACTGTGACCGTGGCGAAGGCCATGGCCCGTTCGGGGAGCAGCGACAGGATCGTGCCCACCGCCATGATGCCGAAGCCGAACCACATCCAGTTGATGAGGGGATTCACCGTCACTTCAATGGTGGCTTGCTGAGTGCCCACCTCAAACTGCGCCAGCACGAGGTAGAGGTCGTCGGCAAAACCGCGGCGAATCGCCACTTCCGTCGTCGGCTCTTCTTCCTTGTTCCGGAAGTACCAGCGCGCCGGGTACATCCCACCGATGGACTCCCCATCGCGTAAGACTGTGGCGTGCGCCGTAATCATCTGCTTCTGCCCGTCGTCAGTCACCTTCAGTGCCGAGTACTTGACGACGTACGGCCCGACTGTCACTTCCTGGCCAGGCGTGAGCACCACCTGCTCTTCAAGCTTGAAGCCATTGCCACCGAAACCCAGGAAGATGAGCACGATGCCGAGGTGCACGATGTAACCGGCGTAGCGCCGGCGTGAACGCGCGAACAGGCCAATGAGCGCCGTGAAGCGATCCGTGCCTGTGGCCCGCTGGCGCACACCCGAACCGCGCCAGAACTCCTGAATAATCGTGCCTGCCACGAGTGCGCAGAGCGAGAAGCACAATCCTGCGGCCCAGAACTGGACGCCGAGCGCCGTCATGGTCACGCCGGTCACCACGGCGGACGTCAGCGGCCACATCAACTGATACCGCATGCTCGAGACTGCCGTCTTGCGCCAGGCCAGCAGCGGTCCGATGCCGGTCAGCACCAGCAGCATCAGACCAATCGGCAGCATCCACTTGTCGAAGAACGGCGGGCCAACGGTCAACCGCTCGCCACGCAGAGCCTCGCTGATCGTCGGGAACATCGTGGCGAACAACACGAAGAACGCCGAGAACAGCAGAATCCAGTTGTTGGCCAGGAAGGCCGCTTCCCGCGAGGCCCACGAGTCCAGCTCGTTGCGGGCCCTGAGCATCGGCATGCGCCAAATCACGAGACCAAAACTGATGGTCAGGATCGCCACCATGAAAACGGTGAACATCCAGGCCAGCTGGCGGTCTTCGCCAAACGCATGCACGGACTGCACAATGCCGGACCGCGTCATGAACGTGCCGAAGATGGTCAGGAAGAACGTCATGATGACGAGCGACACGTTCCAGACCTTCAACATGCCACGCCGTTCCTGCACCATCACCGAATGGAGGAACGCGGTCGCCGTGAACCACGGCAACAAGCCGGCGTTCTCAACCGGGTCCCAGCCCCAGTAGCCGCCCCACCCGAGTTCTTCGTACGCCCACAGGCCGCCCAGCGCGAGACCAACGGTCAGGAACAACCACGACGTCATCGTCCAGCGCCTCACCGCGCGGAGCCACGAGTCGTCGAGCTGCCCGCTGATGAGCGCGGCCAGGCAAAACGCGAACGGAATGGTCATGCCGACAAACCCCAGATACAGCAGGGGCGGATGAATGACCATGTAGAAATTCTGGAGCAGCGGGTTCAGGCCCCGGCCTTCGGCCGGCGACGCCAGCAGGTGCGTCTCGAACGGATTGTTGTGCACCACCATCAGGAAGAGGAAGAACATCTGCACAACAGAGATGACGGCCACCACCCAGGGCACGAGCAGACGATGCCGGTCGCGGTTGATGTGCACGGCCGCGCTTCCGAACACGGCCAGCAACGTCACCCAGAACATCAGCGACCCGTCGAGGCCACCCCAGTACGACGTCAATTTATAGAACAGGGGTTGCGCCGCGTCCGAGTACCGCTGGACATACTTGATGCTGTAGTCCTCGGTGACGAACGCGTGCACGATGATGGCCGACGCCACCAGCATCAGCCCTGTCAGGACGTGGAAGAGTCCGACCGAGCCGTGGACCAGCGACGAGCGGCCACGGCGGCCGCCGGCCACCCCCGTGGCAAACGCAGCGCTGGCGACCACAAAGGCCGCGAGGATAAGGAAGTAGCCAAGTGAAGCCATAGTGAGTGATTCTTGTGAACGCCAACGGCCAGACGGCCGCCGCAGCTAGCGAACGGTTGGAGCGGTGGGCCCGGCTTCGTACTTCGATGGGCACTTCGCCATGATGCCCTTCGGCTCTACGTGAATGACGTTGTTCGGTCCCAGGCGTCCTTTCACCACGACCTCGGCGTCGGCCTTGAACGTGTCGGGGACCACTCCCGTGTAGACCGCGTCCATGACCTGCCCGTTCGAGTGAATCTTGAAGCGGTACTCAAGTGTGGATGACTTGACCAGGGGGTCGCCCTGCACATGGCCGTGCACCTGCAGGCGCTTGCCCTGCCATTCCTGGGGCTGGCCATCACTTCATCAACCTTCAAGTAGTATTCGGCGCCTTCGGAAATCGTGGAAATCATCAACCACGCCAAAGCCGACAGGATCACCACCGCCGACACGCTGACACGGACCGTCTTTTTTGACATCTTCAGCCCTCGCCTCACCCTCAAGGATACGCCCCGGACACCCGGTGGCGCAACATTCGATCAACGGTTGATACAGGCAACCCCACCACAGTGTCGTACGCGCCCTCGAGCCGGGTCACCCAGCGCGACGCGAATCCCTGAATCGCATACGCGCCGGCCTTGTCACGGGGCTCCCCCGACGCCACCGCCGCGGCAATTTCGTCGGGGGCAATCACGCGCATCCACACGCTGGTGCGCTCAATCGCCACCATCGGTGCGGCGGCGTCAGGCCACCACACCGCCACCGCGGTAAATACTTCATGCCTCTCCCCAGACAGCCGTGTAAGCATGCGCACCGCTTCGGCATCGTCGCATGGCTTTCCCAGCACATCCCCATCGATCACCACGATGGTGTCGGCCGCGACCACCGTTCGCGCCCCAGACCTTGCACGAACCGCGCCAGCTTTCTCAATGGCCATGCGCCGCGCGTAGTCCTCCGGCGCCTCCCCGGCGCGAATCTGCTCGTCGATGTCGGCCGCGATCACGTCGAACGCGAACCCCGCTGCGGCGAGCAGTTCGCGTCGTCGTGCGGACGCGGACGCGAGCACCAAACTCATGACCGGATGATACACTTCGAGGTTGGATGGAATCGCTGCAGCTGACGGCCGCTCGTGTCCTGGGGCCACTGCTCGACGCCCAGCCACTCTCACCCGGCAAGGTCGCCTTCGCATGGTCCATCGCCGCCGGCCCCGCGCTCTCGCGCGCCAGCACACCAACATGGACCACCGATGGCACGCTGCGCATTCGCGCACGTGATGCCGTGTGGCGTACCGAACTTGAACGCGCACGGCCGATGGTGGCCGAGCGACTCACCCACCTGCTGGGCCCCACGGCCATTCGCCGCATCATCATTACGGAGTAAGCGTCATGCGTGAATCAGTCATCGTCAGCGCCGTTCGTACACCCACGGGCAAGTTCCTGGGCGTGCTCAAAGATTTCCGCGCGCCGGACCTGGGCGCCCTTGCCGTGCGCGAAGCCGTCGCCCGTGCCGGTATCGATCCCGCGAGCGTGGACGAATGCCTCATGGGCAACGTGGTGAGCGCCGGTGTGGGCCAGGCGCCTGCACGTCAGGCTGCTCTGCGCGGCGGGCTCCCAATTACCGTGGGCGCGCTCACGATCAACAAGGTCTGCGGTTCGGGGCTCAAAGCCGTGATGCTCGCCTCGCAAGGCATCGCAACCGGCGACATCGACATTGCCGTCGCCGGCGGCATGGAGTCCATGAGCAATTGCCCGCACCTCCTCTTCAAGGTCCGCGAAGGCCTGCGCATGGGCGACAGCAAGGTGGTGGACTCCATGGTCCACGACGGCCTCTGGGACGCGTTCGACGATGTGCATATGGGGATGACGGGGGAACTGGTCTCGGAAACCTACAAGGTCAGCCGCGAGGAACAGGACGCCTACGCGGTGGACAGCCATCGCAAGGCCGCCAAGGCGACAAAGGAAGGCGCGTTCACAGACGAGATGCTTCCTATCTCGATTCCGCAGCGCAAAGGCGAGCCGATCATTGTGAATGCCGACGAGCCCATTCGCGAAGATACGTCCCTCGAGTCACTCGGCCGCCTCAAGCCGGCCTTCAAGAAGGATGGCACGGTCACGGCCGGCAACGCGCCGGGTGTGAATGACGCAGCTGCAGCGCTTGTGGTCATGGCTGCCGATGTGGCCGCGCACCTCAACCTCACACCCATCGCACGCATCGTCGGCCAGGCCACCTCGGGCCTGGAACCAAAGATGGTGCTCATGACTCCTGTCGATGCCGTGAGGAAGCTGATGCTGAAGACCGGGTGGTCGCTGGCCGACGTGGACCTGTTCGAGTTGAACGAAGCGTTTTCGGTGCAGGGCGTGGCGGTCATCCGTGAACTCGGCATCGACCCGCTGAAGGTCAACGTCCACGGCGGCGCGGTGGCGCTGGGACACGCGATCGGCGCGAGTGGCGCGCGCGTGCTCACGACGCTGCTCTACGCGCTCAAGCGCCACGGCAAGAAACGCGGCGTGGCGACGCTTTGTCTCGGCGGCGGCAATGGCGTGGCGCTTGCGGTGGAAATGCTCTGAGGTCCAGGGTCCAGAGTCCAGGGTCCAGAGTTCTCGGTGGGCCTTCGGCCTGCTTTCTTTAGGAACAGCAATGATCAAAGTAGTGGGCGTGATTGGCGCGGGCACAATGGGGAATGGCATCGCGCAGGTTTTTGCGCAGTCGGGTTTCACGGTCAAATTGCACGACGCGGCGGCGCCGGCGATTGACCGCGCGCTCAAGACCATCGACAAGAGCCTGGCGAAGTTCGTGGAGAAGGGCAAGATGACCGCCGAGAATCGCGACGCGGCGCTCGGCCGTCTCTCGGCGGCCCCTTCGCTCGATGCGTTCGGCGATGTGGACTATGTCGTCGAAGCGGTCGTCGAGCGTCTCGACGTCAAGCGCAGCATCTTCGGCGCGCTCGACACCATCACCCGGCCCGACGTCATCCTCACCTCCAACACGTCGTCCATCTCGATCACCACGATCGGCGCGGCGACGACGCGGCCATCACTTGTCCTCGGCATGCACTTCATGAATCCCGTGCCGCTGATGACGCTGGTCGAACTCATCCGGGGCCAGGCCACGTCGCCCGAGGCGATGCAGACAGCTTCAGATCTCTGCCGGACGCTGGGCAAGACCCCGGTCGAGGCAGCCGACTACCCCGGCTTCATCGCCAACCGCATCCTGATGCCGATGATCAACGAGGCCATCTTCGCCGTAATGGAGGGCGTGGGCACACCCGAGGCGATCGACTCAGTGATGAAGCTCGGCATGAATCACCCCATGGGACCGCTCACGCTGGCCGACTTCATCGGCCTGGACGTGTGCCTGGCCATCATGGAGGTGCTGCACAGTGGCTTGGGCGATCCGAAGTACCGGCCGTGTCCCCTGCTCCGCCGCATGGTGGCTGCCGGGCAACTGGGAAAGAAGTCGGGCCGCGGCTTCTACGTCTACGCCTGAGCCTTACTTCCTGCCCGGCGCAATGCTCCACAGGTAGTCGAAGAAATCGGAGATGACGACGATCTGGTCCTGGATGGCACCGGCCTGATCGTTCGCGGCAACGAGCGCCAACCGCTTGCCGTCGGGATGTACATCGTACGACCCCTGGATGCCCAGTTGCACGTAATTGGTGGGCGACCAGATCTGCGGCTTGTCGGCACGGAACGAGTCGCCGACGACCGTATAGGGGACAACCATGACCTTGCCCTGGCTCTGGTGCAGGTAGAACAGTTCGTTCGATGTCTTCGACCAGCGCGGAAACCCACCGCCGTCGGTCGTGACTCGCCAGTGGCCGCCGGGGCCAGGAAACGATCGCACGTGCACCTCATTCTGGCCTGACTCAGCGGAGAAATACGCGATCCAGCGGCCGTCAGGGGAGAAGATCGGCTGCATCTCGCTCACAGGCGTACTGAGAAACACCGTCGCCTTGCCTGCAGTGAGTCCCCGAGTGGGGTCTCCCTCGAGGGGAAGAATCATCAAATCAATCGCGTTGCTGGCGGTGGTCTCCTGGAACGCGATGAACCTGCCGCCGGGATGGACCGACCATGCCTGTTGACTGTTCGGGCTCTCGGTCAACCGGGTGATCTCACCGGTGCCGTCGGCGTTGGCCCAAAACAGATTCGGTCTGCTGGCCTTCTCGCGGTCTGCCTGAAACACGATGCGCTGGTTGTCCGGCGTCCAGACAGGATTGCCGTCGTTGCCAGGGTCCTGGGTCAATTGCTGCATGGCGTCGCGCGCCCAGTCGTACACCCAGACATCACGCTGCTTGCCGTCAAACACGCTCAGCGCCAATCTCAGGCCGTCCGGGGAAAAGCGCGGTTGACTCCAATCGGCCTCCCGAGATCGCAGCACCGACACCTTGCCGTCGCGCGTCATCCAATCGATCGGGTTGTTGATGCTGCCGGCGGTGCCCGGAACGTAGACCAGCGTCCCGTCTGCCGAAAATCCGATCTGGGCACCGCCCGTAGATATGTTGGCGGTGACACCCTCGAGTGCCGGCCTGGCCTCTCCCACGGTCTCGAGACGGTCCAGATTGAAGCGCACCGCGAAGAGTGAGCCTTGCTGCATATACAGCAAGTGCCCATCGGCGCGGTCCGCGCGATTCGGCGCCACGCGTCCGCTCGGTACGAACCGCCCGTAGTAACCGCCTCTCACAACAACCTTGCCCGTGCCACCCCCGATCGGCGCCACCACGAGATTCCCCGAATCCCATCCAGACACGGTCCCGCTCTCACTGAACAGGATTCCCTTGTCGCCGGGCAGCGCGTGGGGCCAGCGCTGGGTCGTGGCCCCCTCACTGAGGACCCCGAACGCCTCGGGCTTCCCCCCGGACGCGGACACTCGTAACAACGCCACGTTGTTGGATCCAGTGGGCGTGAAGATGATCTCGTCCCGGTCAGTCCACGTACCTCCGCGTGCCTGCGCGACATCGCAGAGTGGAATCGCGGCCCCACCGGACACGGCCACCTTCTTCAGCTTTCCACCCGCGAAGAACGCAATCGACTCGCCATCCGGTGAGAAGAACGGGCTGGCCGCGCCCTCCGTGCCGGTCATCGGGATGGCCTGCAACTCACTCAGCTTCCTGACAAACAATCGCCCGGCACCGGACGGCCCTGCCACAAACACCAGCGTCGTCCCATCAGGCGACAGGATCGCGCCGGCGCCAAGGTCTGTTCGCAGCGACGCGTCCGCGCCGGTCTTCACGAGGAACTTGCGAAGCGCCGGAGCGGGCGACGACCGCCACGGCGCCCACATCACGAGCGTCGTCACCGCGGCGATGATGCCCGCCGCTGCCACTCCCCAGGGCAGTGCGCGTCGCCACACGGGGATCACGACAGGCGGCGCTGCAGCGATCGCGACGGGCGTCAGCACGCCATCGCGATCGGACGGCGCAGCGGCCTCGCCCAGTTCGAGCCGCGCATCACCAATGGAACTCAGCCGCTTCTTCGGGTCCTTTTCGAGGCAGCGCCGCAAGAGGCGCCGGATCGGAATCGGCAGGTCCGCAGGCAGCGCGCTCCAACTCACGTCTTCCTTGAGCACACTCGCGAGCGTGATGGAAATGTCATCACCCTCGAACGCGCGGCGACCGCTGAGCATCTCGTAGAGCACGACGCCGAACGCCCACACGTCCGCGCGGCGATCGACGGCGCGCCCACGCGCCTGCTCGGGCGCCATGTATGCGGCAGTGCCGATGATCATGCCCATCTGCGTCGCACGGTTGGTCAGCGTCGGCGAGTTGTTGGAGTCCTGGGGTCCCGAGGTCCCGGAGTCCAACGCTTTGGCGAGACCAAAATCCAGCACCTTGACCGTGCCGTCCTCGCGCACCTTCACGTTCGCGGGCTTGAGGTCGCGATGGACGATGGCGCTCTCGTGGGCGGCTTCGAGCGCCTCGGCGATTTGACGCGCGATCGGCAGAGCGTCTGACAACGCCATCGGCCCGCGCGCGATGTGCGCCGACAGGTCTTCCCCTTCGACCAGTTCCATCACAAGGTAGGCATGGGCCGACGCCCCGTCGGGCTTGCCGGCGTCGTACACGTGCGCGATATTCGGATGATTGAGTGCGGCCAGTGTTTCGGCCTCGCGCGTGAAGCGGGCCAACCGGTCGGGATCGCCGGCGAAGACGTCGGGCAGGATCTTCAGGGCGACGTCGCGGTTGAGCTTGGTGTCGCGGGCCCGGTAGACCTCGCCCATTCCGCCTCTGCCCAGCTCGGCGAGGATCTGGTATTGCCCGATCGATTTCCCAATCACAGCCAGATCCTCGCCTGGGCTACGGCCCGTCTTCGCTCGGTCGCGATCTCCACCGAGCTACGACGAGGTCTCGCAGTAGCCGCTTCGCGGCGGAGGCGGACGAGACCTCGCCGCAGCTGGCGGCCGCAGGCCGCCGCCAGCGTAGGCGGGCCGCCTTCACCCAGTTTGGCGACGATTTCATAGGTTCCGAGTCTGGCCCCGGCAACGAGTGGCATGTGGCGGGCCAACTATACCCCGACGGCCACGCCCTAAAGCCCTCTCCTGGAACTCCGTGTCTCTGCGGACTCCTGTGATCCTGCGTGGTTCTGTTCTCGGCGACTCCCTGTGATCCAGCGTGTCGCGAGCAGGATAGGTCCGAGGATGAGGACCTCCGTAGAAACTGACCGCAGGTTGATCGCCAGGAAATCGTCGCGCCAGTAGCGACGGGATATCGGCCCGAACACTTCCCAACCCGTTTGCACGTGGGCGTCCGACAGCGGCCAGAAGGCCATGATGCCGATCGGCACAGAGGTGTCACTGCCGAGCGCGTCCAGCAACGGGTGCGACATCCAGGCCAGTGCCACCGCGAGCCAGATCATGAGCCGTGACGAGGCGACGGGCCAGCGCTGCCAGGCCGCAAACGTCGCCACGATCACAGCCGCTCCAACGCTGTGGGTCTCCATGCTGTGGCGGCCGATGAGCAGGTCCAGGTCGGGGGCAATGCCGATGGCAACGAGGATGGCGGTTTGCCGCAGTAGCGAACGCCGGTCCGCCGGCGCACCCGAGACGCCCCACCCCACGGCCAGCGCCGCCATTCCATGACCAAGCGGTGAAGGCATCGAAGTTCACGATACCCCGGACATTCCCCCATTCAGCCATTTCCGTTCCGGCATTCCCCCATTCGCCCATTCCCACACTGCGCACACTTCGCCATTTCGGACATTTGTGACATTTCGCCATTTTCAGCGCAGCCCCCATGACCCGACCTGTCACGGCTGCCTGTAAGAATCTCCAACAGTCGGACGGACTCAAGGTGGCAAAATATGCAAGCCCGCGCCATAGAGGCGAAAGTCCGAGGTCCCATAACTGGTTGTTAGAATTAAGGATAGAGGCACACATTGTCGAATTTTCGCTTGACTCACCCCTGGCACACTTCTAGAATGTCCTACGGCCCAGCCGTGGTCGCGTCGATTGGCGGCGGCCCCGCGGGGAGGATGACTAAACCTATGGCAGTAGCAGATCGCACAGAAAAAGAAGACCGGTCGGGGGATCGTGAGCGCACCAAGGCCGTGGAGCTGGCGGTGGGCCAGATTGAGAAGCAGTTCGGCAAGGGCTCGATCATGCGGTTGGGCGGAAAAGACTCGATTGCGCCCATTCCGGTGATTCCGACAGGCTCGATCAGTCTCGATTGGGCGCTGGGGGTGGGTGGCTTCCCCCGCGGCCGTGTCATCGAGATCTTCGGACCGGAGTCGTCGGGTAAGACGTCGCTGGCCTTGCACACCATTGCACAGGCGCAGAAGCTGGGTGGCGTGGCGGCATTCATCGATGCCGAACATGCCCTGGACGCGAAATACGCCCAGAAACTCGGTGTAGACCTCGAAAACCTGCTGGTCTCTCAGCCCGACAACGGTGAGCAGGCCCTGGAGATCACCGAGGTGCTCATCCGGTCAAACGGCGTGGACGTGGTGGTGGTGGACTCGGTTGCCGCCCTCGTGCCCCGGGCCGAAATCGAGGGTGAGATGGGCGATGCGCAGATCGGCCTGCAGGCCCGCCTGATGTCGCAGGCCCTGCGCAAGCTCACCGGCGCCGTCTCGAAGTCGAAGGTCTCGCTCATCTTCATCAACCAGTTGCGCGAGAAGATCGGCGTCATGTTCGGCAGTCCCGAGACCACCACGGGCGGCCGCGCGTTGAAGTTCTACTCGTCAGTGCGCGTGGACATTCGCCGCATCGGTGCCATCAAGGACGGCGATGCCGTGATCGGCGGCCGCACACGCGTGAAGGTGGTCAAGAACAAAGTGGCGCCGCCCTTCCGCGAGGCCGAGTTCGACGTGATGTACGGCGAGGGCATCTCGCGTGAAGGCGACCTGCTCGACAAAGCCGTCGAACGCAACATCGTCGAGAAGTCGGGCACCTGGTTCTCCTACGGCGGCGAGCGCCTGGGTCAGGGCCGTGAAAACGCCAAGGCGTTCCTCAAGGCAAACCCCGTCACGACCGACGCGATCGAAGCGAAGTTGCGCGTGGAAATGGGCCTGGCGCTTAATCCCGTGGCCGTAGCCGACGCCGGCAAATAGGCCAGACCGGACGTAATTCCGCGGCTGGATCGCGCACAACGGTGCGTGGTCCAGCCGTTCTTTTTGCGTGGCTGTGATAAAGTTTTCAGGTTCCTGACGCGTCCTCGGGCCGAGGTAGCTCAGTTGGTAGAGCATACGACTGAAAATCGTAGTGTCGGCAGTTCAATTCTGCCCCTCGGCACCATCTTTAAGACACCAGCGAAACACCCATGACTTGGTAGCGTCAGGCGGCGGGCCTGCGCAGCGCGACGACCCCAAGCCCGAGAAGCAGCACCATGAGAAGAGCCAGGCTCTGCCCGCCCATCACCGGGACCGGCGCCGGATACTCAAAGGTGATGAGTGCGTTGTACAGGTCCGCGCCTCCAGGGGCCAGATCATCGAAGCGCACCCGAAGCCGGTAACTGTTCAACGCCGAGGGCAGTTGCTCCAGTGTGACGGTACCGCGTCCGCTCCAGGTCACCCCGAAGTTCGTCGCCGTTTGAGGGATCGCCGGCGTGACACCTCCGAACACGTCCGACAGGCAGTTGCAGAAGCCCGACAGCCCCGTCGGCACCCAGGAGGCGCCGTTGAGGAGTGTTTCCTGTGGTGGGCTGTACTGCAGGTGGTGCCACTGGGCGGTGTTGCCGGAAAGAAGGAGATCACTCAACCCGTCGATGTTGACAATCACCCGAACGCTTCCGGTCTCTGCCAGGACAGGCGAGGACGAGAAAACGAGAAGTGCTCCAACCAAGAGGACACCGGCAGCTCGTGGTCGCATAAGACCCTCCGGGCCGGTCAGATGCAAGAGATGCGCCGATAAGATGATCGACAGTGTCTCCGGATAGACGCGGCTCGACGGGCGAGCCTGCTGCCTTTTCCGCATCCAGCGACGGATTTCCCGCGGAGGCTTCCCCTCCCCCCCGGCCGATCTGCGTTGTGAGACACTTGGACCCATTCACGCGACAGAGGAGGTTGTGATGCGAGTGTCGAAGGCCGTTGGCCTGAGCGCGTCCCTGGCAGCGCTGTGGGCGCTCCGCGTCCTGGCAACATCGGCAGCGGGTCCCCTTCAGCAAGATCAGCGATTCGCGTCCAGCTCTGGAGTCACGCTGGTTGAGGTCGTCGCGTACGTCTCGGACAGGAACGGCCGGCCCATCAGCGGCCTGACGCGCGAAGATTTCGCGCTTGAGGAGGACGGCGTTCGCCAGGACATCACCCACTTCTCACTCGTCGAACTGCCCCGCCATTCGGTAAGCGCCGCTCAGACGCCAGCGCCGTCGGCAGCGTCGGCGGCAGCGCCAGTCGTTGAGACCGCTCCCGCTGGCAATCAGAATGGCAGCGGACGGTCCTATGTGATCGTCCTTGATGCTCAACATGTCGATCCCCTGCGCACGGGCAGCGTCAAGCAACAGGCGAAGAAGTTCATCAATACCTACGTTGAAGCGGGCGATGCGGTCGCCGTGGTGACAGTCGGAGGGCCAGGGAATCAATCATTCACCAGCGACAAGGCCCGGTTGATCAGAGCCGTCGAGATGTTTGTGGGAAGCAAGAGTCGCTCTGCAGCGCTGAACAAGATCGAAACGGTGATGCGTGCCGCCGATGACGGTCCTCCCAGGGACTACGAGACCGCGACCAAGGCCGCCGATGCGCGCACCTTGTTCGACAGCATTCGCACGATCTGCAGCAGCTTTGGTGCGGTCCTGGGTCGACGACGGTCGATTATTCTGTTTTCGGAAGGCATCGAACTCGACATGACCGACATGATTGGCGCCACTGCCGCCAATGGCGGTGCCCCACAGAGCGCATCAACCCTCGCGTCAAGCTACGCCGCGGAGCTTTTGCTGTCGCAACGCGCCATGTACGACTCGGCCCGGAAGAACAATGTTTCCCTTTACACGGTTGACCCGCGCGGAACGAGTATCGGCGAAGACAACATGATGCGGGCTGCCGGACCGCCTGCGGGGCCTTCGGGTCGCGGCACCAACAGCGCGACTCCTCCGCCAACGAGGGACTTTCAGCAGGAGGTGCATCGCAGCCAGGGAACGTTGCGGAACTTCGCAGACCAGACAGGCGGCTTCGCGGTGGTCAATTCCACCGATTTCGATCGCGGCTTCAATCGCATTGTCGATGCGAACAGCACGTACTACGTGCTTGGATACTCTCCGAAGAATCCGGTCACCAATGAACGCTATCGGAAGATTTCCGTTCGGGTGAGCCGCCCTGGCGTGTCGGTGTCTGCGAGGCCGGGCTACTTTCCAGCAGGCCCAGAGCCCCCATCAGCGAGCGCGCCGCCGGTCACGCTGAATCTCAAGGGCGCCAGTCCCTGGATGCAGACGTTGCTCGTAAGCGCGCTGCCCATCCCCGGCCTCGGGATTCACATCGCCGGCACGCCGATCGGACACCGCGGTCAGGATCAGGTGGTGGCTGTTGTGGTCGAACTGCAGTCGGCTGATTTCCGTTTCACGGAGGACGGCGACTTCATCAGGAACGACATCGAAGTGGGATTCGTCGCCGTGGATTCGGACGGGAAGATTCGCGCCGGAAGGGCATCAACCGGCACCCTCCGCCTTCCAAAGACCGAGCGCGCCGCAGTGTCTGGCGGACTGCGCTATGTCCTGGAGATCCCTCTCCCGAACCAGAGTTACCAGATACGCGTGGGGGCGATCGAGTCCAGCGGGGGCACTGCAGGTTCGGCCGTGCTTGACCTCGACTTGACGTCCTCGCGCGATTCCATGGCTCCCGCAGGCATTGTCGTCGGTGTCTACGGTGACAGCGTGCCCACCGCCGGCGAGTATCCCGTGATGAAGTCCCTGCTCACCGCGGTGCCAACGGCATCTCGACGTTTCAGTGCCGATCAGCGGTTAGCTGTCTACGTGCCGTTCCGTGGCCCCCTGCCGAAGCAGGGGCCGCCGGCCGCGGTGATCGTGACGGTCCGCCGCCCGGATGGAACCGTCGTATTCAACAGCCCGGCCACCCTGGCGAAGTCTGGCAACGCCCTCGGGACGAGCGTCCACGGAACGGTAATCGACCTGCCGCTGACTGGACTGGCGCCCGGCCACTACTCGCTGGGCGTAGAAGTGGTCAACGGCGGCAAGGCCGAGGGGATCGCCCCGATATCGTTCGAAGTCTCAGCGCGCCGCTGAGAGGCGATTCATCGCGCGCCAAACCTGTAATTGAGCCCAAACCGGAACAGAGCCCCCTTCACGGCCTGTTCGCTCACTGTGAAGATCGCCGGAAACGCGGGATCTCGAATGCCGCGTACGTTCATGGTACCGAGGTCAACGTGGAGGTAATCAGCCTTCGCACTCCAGGCCGCGCCCAGGGCGACCTCGGTTCCGCCGCCAATCGTCCAGCCCATGCGTGACTCGGTAGCGGAACCTGGATACTGCACCGACTGCACTCCATTCAGTGAAAAGAACCGGAGGTTCGTGTCCGCCTGCGCCTCGCCGTACGCCAGCCCACCTGTCACGAAGAGCAGCCACCGGCTCGCCGGCGTGATTCCAAGCCGGCCCCGTGCCGTGCCCACCCGCTTCAGTTCCAGGCGTTCCTCGTAGCCGTACCCGGTGATGAACGGAGGGGACAGGGGCGCGCGGATCGAGATGTCGCCTTCAATTTGCGCAAACGAAAGATCAGCCTCGACGCCACTGACCACGCGGCCCCGTTGGGAATTCCATCCAAGCTGGCCACCGCCGAACATTCCGTCAACCCGCTTCGCGTAATCTGCGGGCACGGCCGGCGGGTGCGGTCCATCAGCAAGCGCTGTGTCGTTCCATTCGATCCTGCTGGCTGGTGTGCCGCGACCCTGGCCGCCGCTTGCTCCAAGGTACACACCTGTCCATGTAGACGACGGAGCGCGATTCAAGGCTGGGGCCTGGGCCTGGGCCTCAGCCGCCGGGAAGAAGATCGAGCACACCGATACGACGACGCCGAGCCGCGCACAGAATCGGAACATACGGCCTCCCTTGCTGTCCTCTGAGGCTAACACCGCCGGTCGGGTGGACGCCAGCGACGCCGGGCCAGATTCAGAGAGATTTTTGCGGCCCTCCGCGACAAGACGCTCTTCGTCCGCGGCGACGGCCCGGTACGCTACGGCGAGACTTGGCATCATCACCGACGGCATGCGCGCGGGGCGGTGAGGCCCTTGCCCGGCTATCGCGGCCGGCCCAAGATACCAACATGCGATCACTCCTTCGCCGCGCTCTCCGCAATCCCGGCGTCAGTGTCGCCGTGATGAGCATGACGGCCATTGGCATCGCCCTGGGAACGCTTGGCGTCGCGGTGTTCGACGCGCTGCACTGGCGCCCTCTCCCCTTCCTGGACCCGTCAAGCGCGGTCGTGCTCTACTCGCGGCACGAGAGCCTTCGCCAGGTGCGGCCGCAGGTGAACTGGTCGTACGCTCGAGCACAGTTTGTCAGTGAGCGCGCCACCACCGTTGATCTCGCAGGGCCGTGGCGCCCGGCCGCGTTCACGCTGACGGGTCAGATTCCTCCCACCGTGATCAACGGGGAATTCGTCTCCGCTGGCTATTTCGAATTGCTCGGGGCTCAACCGGCTGCCGGACGGCACTTCTATCGCACAGGACGTGCAGCCACTGAGTCCGACGCCACCGTCGTCGTCAGTGACACATTCCGCGCACGCCGGCAACTCGGCGCCGACCCGCTCACTATCGGCAGCACCCTGCAACTCAACGGGCACGAGTTGACGGTCATCGGCATCATGCCTGAAGGCTTTCAGGGAATCACCGGAACCGCAGAAGTCTGGCTGCCGATATCGGTGGCTCCCCAGCTGACCTACCCGGAATTCCTGACTACCAACCAGGACTTCATCACGTTGCTTGCCCGCCGCAAGGCCGGAGTCACGACCGACGCCGCGTCGCGGGAAGTGGCGCTCCTGGCGGCCGACGCCTACCGCGCATTCCCGTCCGACGACGTGAGCGGTGCGGTCACGATCGGCGGAGCCGCCGTGCCGCTGAGCGAGGTGCGGGCGCGACCAGAAGGCCGTCGAGCCGCCCGACTGGTGCTGGCGGGAAGCGTGATGCTCTTTCTGCTGGCGATGGCCAATCTCGCCGCCTTGCATATGAGCCGTTCAATCTCGCGGCGACGGGAAGCCGCGGTCAATCTGGCCATGGGTGCATCACCCGCCGGGCTCTGGCTGATCCTCGCTCGCGATTGGACCCCGCCCGTCGTCTCCGGCGCCCTGATCGCGCTGGCGACACTGGGCGCGTGGATGAGGACGATGGACGCGTTCGATCCGCTCGGCGGCCTGGGGCGCAATGTCATTGGTACGTTCAGTGCCGTCGTGTTCGACGGCCGTTTCGTGGCGTGGTGGGGACTTGCCACGGCGCTGGCGCTCGCCCTGTCCATCGCGCTGCCGGCCATCTGGGCGGCACGACGCACGACACTTGGAGACTTGCGTGCGGGATCGCGTGGCTCGGTGAGCTCTGGCCTCTCGCTCCGGCGGCCCGGCACGCCGGCCGTCATCCTCGGCGTTGAGGCCGCGCTGGCCGTTGTGCTCGTCATTGCCGCCGCTCAACTGCTCGAGAGTTATCGCCGGATGCAGGCCACTTCGGTCGGCGTCGATGACTCGCACGTGCTGACCTTTGAGGTACAGCCTTCTGAACGCGCGGTGCCGCCAGCCGCCGCGGCCGCGTTCGTTGACCGAGTACTCGAATCGGTGCGGACCGTCCCGGGAGTCGTGTCGGCCAGCGTCGACGGCGGTGCGCCGCTGGTCGGCAGCGCGAACACGACACTTCACATCGTTGGCCAGCCGACCGATCCCGTCGCCGGCCCGCCGATGGTGCTGCGGCACTACGTAGGCCCCGAGCACTTCTCAACTCTGGGCGTCCCGCTACGTCAGGGACGGTCGTTTACCTACGCCGACCGTCAGGGGGCGCCTGCGGTGGTCGTCATCAGCGAGAGTGCCGCACGCCAGTATTTTCCTGACGGCGACGCGATCGGCCAGCGTGTGTGGTTCGGTGGTAGCACGCTGACCAGTCCTGACTCGGCCGGCGAAATCATCGGCGTCGTGGGCGACGTCAAGTACGCGCCGCTCCTTGGCGAGCGCACGACCGCCAGCTTCTACACCCCGTACCGTCAGTTCACGTACGGGTGGCGAGTGTATTTCGTGAAGGTGGCCGGCGATCCGATGGCTCTCGCGCAGGCCATCACGGCATCGGTCGGCCGCGTGGCGCCGGAGTGGCCGCTGCTCCACGTTCGCCCGCTTGATGATCTGATCGCGTCATCGTCGAGCGTGTCGCGGCGCGCGGCGCTCGGAACGGGTGCCCTGGCCGCCCTTGGTCTGCTGCTTGCGGCCAGCGGCATCTGGGCGGTAGTGTCCCACTCTGTGTCCCAACGGACGCGCGAAATGGCAATCCGAATGGCGCATGGCGCCACCACAGGTCGCATCATGAGGCTCACCCTCTCCGGCGGCTTGGCCTGGCCGTTGGCTGGATTGCTCGTCGGACTCCTGGCGAGTGTGGCCTTCTCCGAAGCATTGCGATCGCTGTTGTACGGCGTCACACCAGGGGCCCCCGCGCTCGTGCTTGCCGGCGGATGCGCATTCACGCTCATTGCCACGGCCGCCTGTCTCGCGCCTGCGTGGCGTGCGGCGCGGGTCAATCCAATCGACGCCTTGCGGGCAGACTGACGCCCGCGAGAAACGACACGCGTGTAGCCGGATCTGAAGACCAGGCCTCCTTCCGGATGGAGACCGGACCTTCAGGTCCGGCTACATGAATGTCGAAACCGCCTACGCTTGTCGGAGGGTCCCGTTCCGGCGGAGCCGCACATATCCCAGGCCGATCAGCCCCACAGCCGTCGCGCACCCCACGCGCACATTTGTGCTTCTCACCGGCCTGTTCCTGTTGACCTTTGCGGCCGTCTCGCCGCTCTACACAAGCAGCGATGCGACCGCGGCACTGACTGGCTTCATCGCCCAATCAGCGGCACTGATTCTGAGCGCGTCGGGCGCCACCGCTCACGCCGCAGCGAATGTTCTGTGGACGCTCCGCGGTGGGTTTCTCGTCACACACGAGTGCATTTCCACGCCGCTCATCCCTGTCTACATCGCGGCCGTGTGTGCGTATGCTCCGAGCTGGCGCCGGCTCACCCTTGGCCTGCTGGCCGCGATTCCACTGTTTATCCTGCTGGGCATCCTGCGGCTGCTCGTCGTGGCCGTGCCCGCCACCATCATTGCGTCGCCGGAGTTCCTGGTGCACGCGTTTTATCAGTTGCTCCTTGGCGCCGTGGTCGTGGGAGTGGCCGCACATTGGCGCCACAAGCGCGACGGCGCCTTCCGATACGCCGCGGCCGGCATCATGGCCGGTACGCTTTTTGTGCTGATGCTGGCGCCGGTCTACACTCGGCTTGTGGCGTTCCCATCGGCAGCGCTCAGTGAAGGCCCGCAAGGCGCCCTGATGTTCCTGCCGGGCTTTCAGATCGGACTCTACCTGGCCCTGTGGGTGGCGGCACTGACGACAGTCCACTGGCGGCGGCCGCTCGGAGGACTCGTGGTGCTCGCAGTGTCCCACGCCGCCGGTCTCTTCGCTCTGCACGTCATGGCCGCGCCACCAGACCTGGTGACGTGGGTGCCGGCAATCCGCGCCTGGGCCGTGGCCGGTCCGGTGTTGGTGATGGCCGCGGTGGTCGCCAGTGTCCAGACGCGTCGCTGAAGTTGCAATCATCGTCGCTGTCGCCACGGTTATCACCGTGGTCATGGCCTGGCCGGTGCTGCGCGCGCCGTCCGACCGCATCTTCGGCATGGAGATTGTCGGCCGGCATCACGATCCATTCACCGTGATGGCACAGTTCGAGCGTCCGCTCGGTAATGGCATCTACGCCCAGCCCCTCACTGATATTCCAGGTGCATTGATCGCTCGAGTCGCGGGCCCGGTTGCCGCCTACAACTGGCTCGTCCTCCTCACCTTCCCACTCTCGGCGGCCTTTGCGTACCTGCTGGCGCGCCATCTCTGCCTCGCACCAGCGGGCGCTGCCGTCGCGGCGGTGGTCTTCGCCTTCTCCCCCTTCCATCTGGCGCAGGCGGCCTACCATCCGCACATCGCACAAACGCAGTGGCTGCCCTTCTACCTACTGGCGTTGTGGCGGTGCGTGGATCGACCCACACCGTGGGCCATCGCCTGGCTCGCCGCAGCAACGGCAACCGTGACGCTCTCAAATTTCTACTCGGGTTTCATTGCCGCCGTGATCACACCGGTGGCCCTGCTCGCATACTGGCTTGTTGGCCTGCGCACCCACCCGCAACCGCTGCGTCGACTGGCTATAACCGCCGGAACGCTGACCGCCATCGCCGCAGCGGGCCTGGCGTATGTGTCCTTCACAGCCGGCGAGGTCGTGACGAATCGTAGCGCCTTTGCCTTCCGAAGGCCGACCTCTCTCACTACAGCGCGAAGTGGGTGAGCTATCTTGTCCCTCCCATCGAACACCCGTTGCTCACGCAATCCGTCTTTCGCTTCTGGCACGCAGCCGGCGTTCGCGAGGGACTCCTTGAGCAACAGGTCAGCCTGGGATGGGGCTTCGTTGCGCTTGGACTTGTCGCCATCGCCTGGTGGCTGATCAGGGGTCGGCGCATCGAATCCACGCGCTGGGTCCCGGTCCTCGTCGTCGTCGCGTTCACCGCGCTGCTGTGCTCGCTGTCGCCCGAGCAGAGTGATGGCGGGTTTCCCATGCTTCGACCATCCGCGTGGTTTATGCGAACTGGCGCCGATGTTCCGCGCATACGCGCGATTCGGCAGCGTCGTGCAACTGATGGTGGCGCTGCTGGCCGGCCTTGGCGTCACGGTGCTCGTCTCCTCCAAATGGGCAGGCGCAGGGCGCTGTGTGCGCTGCTGCTGGCCCTCGGGGCGGCGGAGTACGCGGTGAGGCCGTCTGCTCTTTGGCGCGACGTGATGCCGACGACGGCGCATCGCTGGGTGATGGACCAGCCCGGCCCCATGCAGGTGCTCGACTGCGTGCCCTACTCGTTGCCCTCGGCGTCGGTGCCTTGGCTGACGGGACATCGGGTCAGGCTCCTCGGTGGACCGTTCAGTGACTGCGGAGAATCCCACGTGGCTCACAAACTGGCCGCGGAGGGCTTCACGCATCTCCTGATCCGGCGCGGTTCGGACGACGCGGCCGCGTTCGGTTCGGGACGGGCCCCTGAAGGCACTGCGGTGGCTGCCAGGCTGAAGGACGGCCTGGTGCTCAAGGTCCCAGCTGCAGTGCCCGCGATTGACACAGCCGAAATGACCGGGTTCTTCCCGCGTGAGCGTGACGGTGATCGCTCCCGGCGATGGATGGGCGCCAGGCCGCCCGGACAGTGGTGAACAGGAGCGCGGGGCCGATTGTTGCCACGCTGAGTCTTGAGCTATCGGCGTTTCACCATGAGCGCCCCTTTGAAGTGCGCGTCGATGGACGGCCGGTACTCGTTTCAGGTGGAGCCCGCTCGGCGCATTTACGACATCGGTCCGCTGACCATCCCTTCCGGCAGCCACCAAGTGGCCTTTCACGCCACTCAGGGCCCAACGATGACGACCGGCCTTGTGACCAACGGCGACACGCGTGCGCTCTCGTTTGCGCTGAGCACCGGAGTTGGACCGTCAGGAGTGAACAGCCATGACCACCCGAGCACGCAAATACCAGAACTTCTGGGAAGGAGTTGGCAAGGGTTTTCCCGACCTCGGCGGCGCCGCGTCCACGCGCTACTACGCGCAAAATGAAGAACGGCTCTTGACCGAGCATTTCCCTGCGCTTGAGGGGCTGACGATTCTCAAAACCGACTTGTGGGATGAGGCCAAGAACACCCGCATTCTTTTGTGGGCCGCCCAGCAGGGTGCGCGCGCCTTCGGCATCGACATCTCCGAACCCACCGTCCGGCAGGCACGCGCCGCCTTCGAAGGCCAGCCTAACGCCCGGCCCCTGCAAGGTGTCGCCGGCGATGTGCGGGATATTCCCTTCAAGGACGATAGTTTTGATGCGGTCTATTCGATGGGCACGATCGAACACTTCGATGCCACCGAGCGCGCGGTGGCGGAGATGGCCCGCGTCCTCAAGCCGGGTGGGGCGCCATCATCGGTGTGCCGAATCGCCACGACCCGTTTCTGCGGCCGGCGCTGGCCACGGTCATGCAGTGGCTGGGGCTTTATGCCTATGGTTACGAAAAATCCTATTCGCGGCGCAAGCTCCGGACCATGCTCGAACGCGCGGGTTTCACCGTCGTCGCCGAGACCTCAATCCTCTTCATCCCCGGGTGGCTGAGGATGCTGGACCTTGCCTGCCACTCGTGGTGCCGGCCGCTGTCGGCGATCACCGGCGCGCTGGTGTGGCCTTCGTGCAACGCTCGATGCGCGGGTGCCCGCCGTGCGCCGCCACGGTTATCTGCTGGCAACGGTGGTGACCAAGACGCGCTGACTACCTCAGGGACGCTGCCGAAAACCCGTGCCCGCCGGGGGAAACGCCGTCAGAGCCTTCTCACAGGACGCCGCTGCAAACGTCGGTCCGGAGATAGTCATCGAACATCGCACGGGTCCCGGACCGCGGTGCCCAATGGCACCACCACCACGTGGTCGCGCCCGACACAGCGGCCAATGGTCCCAGGTCGTGCACCACTGCCCCGCCGACCACGCGCGGCAACACCACAACGATGCGCGCCTCACCTCCGGGGGTGTTCACGACCATTGCCACGTCCAGTGATTTGTCGGAGTCAATATCAGCGCTGGCCGGCCCGGCAGTGCCACGCGGGGGCGCTGACCATGGTCCAGCCCAGGGATCTCGTCGTCGAGCTGCTCCGTGATGGTCTTGGTCATCACGTCCGGCGCGTCCGATCGGTCTTGAACGCCTCCATGGACGGTCACGCCGAGAAACACGCCGGGCACGCCCGCCCAACCGGCAGGTTTCATCATCTTCATCAGTTGTTCTCCTGATTGTGATCC